>DUGU01000061.1 GCA_013331215.1 Methanoregulaceae archaeon | reverse complement strand
CCATGTTGCAGAGGGTCATGCGGCCGGCCATCCCCATGCCGGAGATCGCCTCGCCGCCGAACTCGACCGCGCGGTACGTCGCGCCGTCCGCGCCGATGTCGCCGACGATCGCGAGGATCAGGTCTTTCGGTCCCACGCGCTCGGGGAACCCCCCGGTCGCGATCGCCCGGACCGTCTCGGGCACGCGGAAGTAGAGCGCGCCGAAGCGGAGGGCGAAGCCCATGTCGGTCGAACCGACCCCGGTCGCGAACGCACCGGCCGCGCCGTACATGCAGGTGTGCGAGTCCGAGCCGATCACGATCTCGCCCGGCGCGGCCTTCCCCTTCTCGAGTACGACCTGGTGGCAGACCCCCTCGCGGAGGTCGTAGTTCAGGATCCCCTGCTCGACCGCGAACCGGCGCATGAACGCCTGGTTCTCGGCTGCGGCGATCGAGTCCGCCGGCACCTGGTGGTCGAAGAGCATTACGACCCGGGCCGGGTCGAAAACGTGCTCGCCGCCCATCTCGCGGAAAGTCCGGATCGCGAGCGGGCCCGTGATGTCGTGGATCATCGCGGCGTCGACCGGGGCCATCACGACCTCGCCGGCGCGGATATCTGTCCCGCAGCGGCTCGAAAAGACCTTCTCTACAAGCGTGGATCCCATGGATACCGTCGGATGAGGTTGGCTCTCAGGCCACTTTATATCGACGGACCTGAATGCACGGGCCCGGATAGCGCATTCAGTCGGGCTCGCACTCGAGGCCTGTCAGAATCTCGATCGGGTCGTCCTCCTTCTGCACGAGCCGCCGGATCCGGAGCAACCGCTCGACCCCGATGAAGTGCTCGGCCATCACCCGCGCGAGTGGCGTGAGCTCGATCCGGCCCGCCCGTTCGGCGACGAGTTTGTGGGAGAGGAGCGTGGGAAGCACGGGCTCCGTCTCCCCGACCATGCGGCTCTCGAGCGCTGCGATGGCGGCCGCGTCGCCGTGTGCGACGACCGCGTTCGCCGCGAACTCCTCGCTCGACTGCTCGAGGTCGTAGACCGGCGCGACCTCGCCCATCTCGCCCTTCAGGAGCTGGATCGCGACCGCCTCCTCGGTGATCGAGGAGTCGCGCGAGTAGGTCCCGCCGGGCTCGGCGAGCACCACCACCTTCCCTTCGTCGTGGAAATCGGGACGGCCGGCCCGGCCGGACATCTGCTGGAACTCCTGGACGGTGAGCCAGGCGATCCCCATCGCGAGCGCGTCGAAGATCACCTGCGAGGCCGGGAAGTCGACTCCTGCCCCGAGCGCGGCCGTGGTCACGACAGCCGCGAGCTTCCCCCGCATGAACCGGTCCTCGACCTCGCGCCGCTCCTGCGACGTCAGCCCGGCGTGGTAGGCCCCGACCTTCGGCCCGAGCTGCTCGGCCACCTGATGGCAACGGGCCCTCGAGTTCGTGAAGACGATCGTCTGGCCGTGGAATCCCTTCGACGATACCTTGCGGTACTCCTCGTCCACGAGCCGCTTGATCGTGGGGATCTTCTCCTTTCGCTCGACAAAGACCAGGTGGCGGTCGAGGGGCACGGGCCGGCTCTCGTACCGGACCAGGGTAGCGCCGAGCTTCTTCGCGAGCAGCTTCGGCGAGCCGATCGTGGCCGAGAGGTAGAGGAACTGGGCCTGCGGGTAGAGGTGTTTGAGCCGTGCGATCAGCCCGTCGAGCCGATGGCCCCGCTCCGGGTCCTCGAGCATCTGAATCTCGTCGATCACGACCGTGCCGACTTTGGAAGGAAACCTGCCGAGCCTGATCTGGTGGTCCACCCCCTCGTACGTTCCGACAACCAGCGCCGCTCTCGGGTCGCGCGGCCCTCCCCCCCGGTTCTCCTTGAGACGAATCCTGGCCGCGCCGATCTGGAGCGAGGCCTTCGCGAACGCACCGTAGCGCTCGACGAAGCGCTGGTGCTTCTGGACCGCGAGCGCGACAAGCGGGACGAGAAAGAGCATCCGTCCCCGACCCTCGAGGTTGTTCTTGAGCCCGGCCATCTCGCCGACGAAGGTCTTGCCCGACGCGGTGGCCGCGACCACGAGGAGGTCCTTGCCGAAGAGCAGACCGGCCTCGACCGCGAGCTGCTGGACCGGCATCAGCCGCTCGACCCCGGCCGCCTCGGTGAACGGCCGGGGAAGGGGCAGCTCCTCGAGCGCCTGCGTCTCGCCGACCGCGTGGGCCTCGACCCGGTCGTAGAGCGTCGACTTTCGCCGCGCGGTCTCGGGCTGGATCGTCGCGAGGACACGGTCGACGTCGCGGTAGCGGTAGAGGAGCTCGTCGAGGTGGCCCATCGCGCCCCTCGCCATCCGGCCGAAGTGGGCGACCTCGCGGCGGAGCTCGCGGCGGGCGCAGGGCAGGCAGATCTGCTCGTTGCCGTACTTGACCGCGTCCTTCTCGCGGACCTGGGTCACGCGGTCCTCGAGCAGGCAGAGCCGGCAGACGTCGAGGGGCTTCGACCGCACCTGGAGGTCGGCGAGGAAGGACTCGAACTCCGGCGAGCGCGCGGTCAGCATCACCTCGGTCGAGCGGAGCAGATTCACGAGCTCCTTCGTCGGCGTATTCCGGTACTGGCGACGGCCCGCCTGCCGGACGCGGTACTCCTTCGGCCGGATGCCCTTCGGGGTCTCGGCAAGGCTGACCTGCCCAACCGCGGTGACAATCCGACCGTCGAAGAAGAGCAGGCGATACCCCGCCTTGGTGGGCGAGACGATCGTGATCATCGGTTCATCAGGTCGTGGATGCGATAGGTCAGCCCTGCGTCCTCAAGCCTTTTTAAGAATTCGGTGAACTCCTCGTCCACGCAGCAGAGCAGGCAGTCGAGCCCGTGGAAGGCGGCCTCGATCACGCCCTCGCGAGCCCCGTAGAACATG
Organism: Methanoregulaceae archaeon; assembly: GCA_013331215.1. Taxonomy (GTDB): domain Archaea; phylum Halobacteriota; class Methanomicrobia; order Methanomicrobiales; family Methanospirillaceae; genus UBA288; species UBA288 sp11384u. The sequence goes on along the minus strand of DUGU01000061.1, from coordinate 2,553 downwards.
TCGGGCGACCGCCCCGCCTTCTCGAGCGCGACCCGGGCCTCGATCCCAACGGCCGCGACGACTGCGGCCGGAGCCGCGAGCGCGGCCAGAGCCTCGAGATCGACCGCGCGCGATCCCCCTTTCTCGACGCGAGGAACCTTCGCGACGTGGACGAGCCCCTCGCGGTGGTCGATCATGCCCGAGAGCCGGGTCACGCCGACGTCCTCGCCGGCCCGGGCTCCCCGGACCACGGCGCCGTTCGCCGACCGCGGCTCGCGGCCCGCGTAGAGGAGGCCGCCCCGCATGTAGACTCCGACCATCTCGCCCTCCTCGAGGTCCTCGGCCGCAACCGCGGCCCAGACCGAGACCTGCTGGATCAGGTCGCGCCGGACGTGCCGGGCGTAGGCCTCGAGCTGCTCGGCCCGGGAAAGGATCCATTCGATCCCCTCGCGCGTGACCTCGTACCGGCCGCGCCCCTGGGACGCGACCATGCCGTCCTCGACGAGCTCGCGCATGTACTCCGAGACGGCCTGCGGCGTGATCCCGAGGACGTCCGCGACCTCGAGCTGCCTGACCGCCGGCTGGTGCTCGGCGATCTCGACCAGGCACCGGAAACGGGTCGCCTCCCGCTTCGAACGCAGAATCGTGGAGAGGGGGTCTTCAGCGAGCCCGGTCAAGGAAGACCAGCCCCTGCCCCCTGACGTCCATCCGCTGGCTCCGCTTCGCGATCCCGCGAATGAAGAACGGTGAGACATTGTATTTTCGGGCGAGGTCGTTGATGGAGATGTTGCCGCCCCCGAGCTCGGCCTCGACGGCCTCGACCGTCGCGCGCAGGGACTCGTCGTTGGATATCGAGATGTAGAGCAGGTCCGCGAGCTCGCTCATGCCGCACTGGAAGTTCGCCCGGAACTTCGAGTAGGTCGCGCGGAACTCCTTCTCGGGGTTCTTGCCCGGCTCGGGCATCCGCCACTGCTCCTCGACCAGGTTCCCTTTCTTCAGGATCGTGATGCAGTCGTCGACATGATCGCCCCCTATCGCGGCCTCGAGCTCGGCCTCGGTCATCCAGGCGTGGTTCAGAAGTTCGTAGATCTGTTTATATTTCTCGTCGTTGAAGGTGATGAGAAGAGGGACCAGCTCCACGGGGTCGTTGATAATGCGAATGTGCCCTGTCACGGAGAACTCCAATATATATTGGCGCGATTCATCAATAAAGGTTTCAGAAACATGCCGCAGGGCCTGATCACAATCCGGGGCGTCGTGCAGGGCGTCGGCTTCCGGCCCTTCGTCTACGCCGAGGCGGTCAGGCTCGGTCTTCGGGGCACGGTCAAGAACCTCGGGTCCGAGGTCGAGGTCAGGGCTGCGGGCGAACGGTTCGACGAGCTGGTCGCGTCGCTCCGGCGCGGGCCCCCGCTCGCGCGGATCGATTCGGTCGACGTCAGTGCCCTCGATGGCCCGGTCCCGGGCGGTTTTGCGATCCTTCCGTCGGCCGAGGGGGCGAGGACGGGCCTGATTCCGCCCGACGTGGCCACCTGCGACCGCTGCCTCTCCGATATCGAGGACCCGGCAAGCCGGTACTTCGGGTACTGGGCCACCTCGTGCGTCGACTGCGGCCCCCGGTACAGCATCATACTCGACCTTCCCTACGACCGTCCCAGGACCTCGATGGACGCGTTTCCGCTCTGCGGCGGCTGTCGGGCTGAGTTCACGGACCCCGGGTCGCGCCGACACCACGCCCAGACGATCGCCTGCCCGGGATGCGGCCCGCACCTCGCGCTCTACGACGCGGACGGGCGGGCCATCCGCACGGAGAACCCGATCGCGGAGACGGCCGCGCTCCTCGACCAGGAACGGATCGTCGCGATCAAAGGGATCGGCGGTTTCCACATCGCCTGCGTCGAGGAGGCCGCCGTCCGGCTCAAGGAGCGCCTCGGCCGGCACGAGCAGCCGTTCGCCGTGATGGCCCGCTCCGATCAGATCGAGGCGATGGCCGTCCTCTCCGATGTCGACCGGGCCGCGCTCCGGTCGATGGAGCGGCCGATCGTCGTGCTCGAGAAGCGCGACCCAACGGCTCACGCCGCACTCTCGAACCTCCACACGATCGGCGTGATGCTCCCGTACACGGGCATCCACCACCTCCTCTTCGAACGCCTCGCGCACCCGATACTGGTGATGACCTCGGCCAACTCGCCGGGGTACCCGATGGTGACCGGGCTCGACCGGGCTTTTGCCGCGCTCGCCGGGGTCGCCGACTTCTACCTCGCCCACGACCGTCGGATCATGAACCGCTGCGACGACTCGGTCGTGCGCGGCGGCCACCTGATCCGGCTCTCGCGCGGGTATGCGCCGCTCAGAACCGCGATCGACCTCGGCCCCTCCTGCATCCTCGGTGTCGGGCCCGAGCTCTCGGCGAACGCGACCATCTACCGCGACGGCCACGCGGTCACCTCGCCCCATGTCGGCAACGTCCGGAACCCCGAGACGCTCGCGTACCTGGTCGAGACGATCGGGAAGCTCGGCGACTGGCTCGGCGCCCGGTACGACGCGGTCGCCCACGACCTCCACCCGCAGTTCCTC
>DUGU01000111.1 GCA_013331215.1 Methanoregulaceae archaeon | reverse complement strand
GTACACGTCCTCGCAGGTGAACCGGTCGGCCGTGGCCTGCAGGCCGACGTACCCGAACCCGCCGAAGTTCGCCAGCGTCACGCCCGGCGCATCGACCGAGATACGGCAGGGCTCCGACGCAGCCATGAGCCGCGTGAGGCCCGGGCCGGCCCCGCGGACTGTCACGCCCTCGGCCGGCAAAAGGTAGCGGTTGCCGGCCGCGTTGAACCCCGCGTTTGCGTTGAACGTGCCGGCCGTCAGCATGACCTCGCGGTCGGGGACCGCGAAGGCCTTCGCGAGCACGGCCACGTCGGTCTTTCCGTCGCAGACGGTATCGGCGCCCGCCCTGTCGGCCGGGCTCGCGTCACGGGGCGCTATGACGATCATTGCGGCGGGTCCCGCCGGCAGAGCTCGACGGCCAGCGCCTCCAGGTCCACGACGAACCGGCCGACGCGGCCGGCGATCTCGCGTGCCTCCGCGTCCGAAATCTCCCCGTCCGCCCGGGCCGCGTAGTAGGCCGCGACCTCCTCGCAGAACGAGCGGACGACCGCGACGATGGCCGCGATCCGCTTATCCGCACTCCAGTTCCCGAGGCCGAACGCGGCCCCGACCGCCAGCGCGACGAGGACGGCCTGCGGCCAGCCCTCCGCCACGATGGTGACGCCGCCACCCGCGGTGACGGCGATAGCGCCGGCGACGATGCCGGCAACGGTACTTCCTTCCATGACTTCCGATGTGGAGCGGAGTCAGGGTCGTTGGGATAGAGAGAGTATGATCGCGATAACGGGAGAATCAATCCCGCGGGAGAATGTGAGAACGGTCACACCTCCGCCGCGATCAGCACCCGCAGCCCGACCGCGACCTCGGCCGAATCGACTTCGCCGATGTCGTCTGGCGCTTCAGCATTCTATGACCATCAGGGCTGGAAGACTCATTTCACATCGAATCGGCAAACCCAGGGATGCTGGACTGCCGAACTAATTTTGAGGGAGAGGAAGGGCAATCACATCTGCAACTGATCGGGCCGATCAACCGGCAATCGTGATTATCCAGCACGTTCATCACGGGATTATTCCGGGCACCCCGGCGCGATCCTTCCAATCATTCATGGCGATGGATTAATGCCGCGATAGACTAACCGGACAGTCATGGCGATCGTATGAACCGATTTCGATCCGCTCTTCTCTGCGTACTGATTTTCGTCATCGTTGCGTCGGTTGCCGCGGCCGACCTTGCCATACCTGCGACAACGGTGCCAGCACCGAACCTCGGAACGCCGGGATCAGGTTCATCCAATCTCAGCCCAGTCGTGCGTGGGACGGTCGCGACACTCCCGCTTGTGATCACCTCGCCGGGAACGTATACGCTCGACCGCGACTACACGAACCTCGGCGGTGCGGTCGCGATCGACGTCCGGGCGTCGAACGTGATTATCGACGGGGCCGGCCACACGCTGGACGGAACGGATGCCGCAAACAGCGTCGGCGTCCAGGCCCACGGCAGCGCCGCGCTCTCGGGCGTGATCGTGCGGAACCTCCGCCTCACCGACTGGTCGAAGGGGATCTACTACTGGAATGCCCGCGGCAGTATCGAGAGCGTGACAGCGTCCTCGAACACCGGGGCCGGGATCATGCTCTACTCGGGAGGAGACGGCACGATCATCACCGGCTGCACCGCCGAGAACAATGGCGTCGGCGGCCTCTCGATCTCCTACGCTCCCGGTGTCGATATCTCCTCATGCACGGTCCGCAACAACGGCGATGACGGCATCTACATCTACGCATCGAACGACGCCCGCATCACCGGCGTGACGTCGAGCGGGAACACGTTGAGCGGAATAGCCCTCCTCGGCGCCAGCTCGGCCCGGATAAATGGGGTTCTCGTTTCGGGATGCCAGGTGACGGGCAACGGGAAGGCCGGCATTTACATGAGCCGGGCCGAGGCCAACACGGTGGTCAACAACCGGATCGAGAACACGGTGAACACGATGCTCGAGGGCACGGAGATCGGAGCCAACACCTGGAATACGGCGAAGACGGCGGGCACGAACATCGTCGGCGGCCCCTACCTCGGCGGCAACTGGTGGTCCGGGTTCTCCGAATCGGCCACCGACGCGAACCGGGACGGCATTGCTGATCTGCTCTACACGATCAGTTCCGGGAACAGCGACGCCCTCCCCCTTGCGCCTCCCCCGCCAACCGGTTCGGAGATATACGCCGGCATGGTGATCACGGCGCCCGGAACCTATTCGCTCAACACGGATATCTACGACTCCGACCATACCGTCGTGGTGGAGGTCCGGTGTTCGAACGTCGTGATCGACGGGAAGGGCCATCGTATATCGGGCAGCAGTACGGCGGGATGGGCTGGAATCTTTGTCAGTAATCCGGCGGGCAGTGCCACGGGGGTCACCATCCGGGATCTTACCGTTTCGAACTGCTACTACGGAATATACTTCCTCAATGCCGACGCGGGCCGGATCGAGCGGTGCCGGATCGCCGACACCCCGTCTAACGGCATGGGCCTGATCCTCTCGCAGGGAAGCGACAGCAACATTGTAACCGGAAACGGCGTCTTTTCCGGATACAACGCTGGACCTGGGACCTATGGGATCGCCATTGTCTCGTCGTCGCAGAACACCATCACGAACAACGAGTTCAACAATCCCGCCAATGTGGCCCTGAGCGGCGCAGGGTCGAATACCTGGAACAGTGCAAAAACCGCGGGGGAGAACATCATGGGCGGACCGTATCTCGGCGGTAACTACTGGGCCGAACCTGACGGCACCGGCTGGTCCGAACAGGTTGCAGACGCCAACCATGACGGTATTGGGGATAGTTCCTATGCGGTCGGTTCCGGGAACGCGGATTCCCTTCCGCTCGTTCTGTATGAGCCCGCATATACGGTCATCCAGCCGTATTGGTATCGGATCAATCAGGCGCCGGGCAATTCGAGGGAGGCTCGAATCGACGGCGACAACATCGTCTGGCGGGACTGGAGGGCCGAACCCAATTACGGGTATAGTATCAACAGCGTGTCAAACCTGACGCCTTTACCGAGGTATGATGAGGATTATCGGGATTCAGATATCTATCTCTATAACTTGGTAACCGGGCGCGAAACGCCCATCTGTGTAGATCCGGGCATTCAGGATAGTCCCGACGTGTCCGGCAACCGTGTTGTATGGTCGGACCGTCGGAACGGGTACCGAGACCTCTACTACTATGATCTGGCCACAGGGCAGGAACACCCGTTCTGCACCGCACCTCTTGGTCAGTACTACCCCTATATCAAAGGAAACCGAGTGGTCTGGCTGGATTATCGCAATAACGGCGGCACGGATGCCTATCTTTTCGACTTTTCAACCGGACAGGAGCGCTGGATCGCCGCTACCGAATCTACATCGGTCGTGGACGGGGATCGGGTTCTCTACAAAACCGTCCTGGAATGTCCAAAGACTGGACTCTTTCAGTACAGCATCGGGACCCTGCAGAAGACACAGCTCACGTCGGACGAGAACTCGTACGGCGGGTTCGATCTATCCGGCGATTACGCCGTGTACACCCGGACGGGAACGCATGGGACGACTCTCGTCCTGCATAATCTCGTGACAGGGGTAACAAAGACCATCGACCCCAGCATGGACGGCTATTACGAAAGCCTCGTCATCGACGGCGATCGCGTCTTCTGGCAGGAGTACGTCGGAGACCATGTCAAGACTCGGCTCTACCAGATCTCGACGAATGCCTACTCCGAGTTCGATAGCCCCGACTTCCAGCTTTCGGATGCAAGCGGGATGCGGATGGTCGGCTCCGATAGTACTGGCATCGGACTCTATTCGCTAACTCCGTTGCCGGTATGGAAGCCGACCGCCGACTTTACCGCGACGCCCACCATGGGAACCGCCCCCTCGTCGGTCCAGTTCACGGACACCTCTACCGGGTCACCGACATCGTGGTCGTGGACATTCGGAGACGGTTCTACCTCAACCCTACGGAACCCGAGCCATACGTACGGCGCCGGCACCTATACGGTCGCGCTGACCGTCTGGAACGCCGCCGGGCAGTCCGACACGGAGATCAAGTCCGACCTGATCACGGCGATTCCGCCGCCCACGATCACGTCGGTCACCCCGAATACCGGTACGCAAGGATCAACGATTGCAGTCACGAACCTCGCTGGAACCGGGTTCCAGAGCGGAGCGACGGTGAAACTCCGCCGAACCGGATATTTGGATATTGTGGGCACGAGCGTCGGCGTGGTCTCGTCGACTAAGATCACTTGCCAATTTACATTGCCGTCGACTGTAGCGACGGGTACCTGGAACGTGGTCGTGACCAATCCCAGTGGCCAGAGCGGGACACTGACCAACGGGTTCACCGTATCGAGTGCCCCAATTTCCCCTACGCTCTTAACGGGAGCCTTCCAGATTCCGAACGTGGGTGGCACCGTGTCTGTCCCGATCGTGCTCAGTTCTGCTTCGGGCGGGATATCCGGCTATCGTATTACCGTGAGCCTCAGCGATCCGTCAGTTGGCACAATCACGGCCGTTGCGTTCCCCGACTGGGCCGGCTTGAAGTCGTCGTCAGCCCTCCCTGCGGGGCAGGTCGTCCTGCAGGCGGTGGATATGTCGCAGCAGGTTCCCATTGGCGCAATGAACGTGATCCTCGCCACCCTCACGGTGAAGGGGACGGCGACGGGGAGTTCCGGCATCGTGATCACCCCGGACCCCAGCATGGGCATACAGAATCGCAACGGCGATCTGTATCCGATCACCGTGCAACCCGGCACTCTGACCGTACAGAGCCTCCCGCCTGTGCCCGGCTGCTCCAATCCGCCTGCAGACGTCAACGGCGATGGGAGATTTGAGGACGTCAACGGCAACGGCCGCGCGGACTTCGCCGACATCGTGCTCTACTTCAATCAGATGACCTGGATCGCTGCGAATGAGCCGGTGGCCGCGTTCGACTTCAACGCAAACGGTCGGATCGACTTTTCCGACATCGTCTGGCTCTTCAACCACGTCTAATCTCTTTTTCGTTCCCTCGACGTGATCGCAACGGCATCACTTTCAGACAGCGACCGCAGCTCTTCGCAAGACCTGCGGCCGAGGATTTCTCTGCCGGCCTCCCGGCCATGCCCGAGGCTTCTCGCCACATCCGCAGCGGGGTGAGGGCTTGAGTTCAGTCCGTGGTGGGCGCGATCTTCGCGGTGCTCTGGATACAAGGGCCGGCGGCGTTCGGCCCGATCATGGTTCCCTCGGCACCCATCGCTGTTCGTACTGCGCCTCGATGAGCCGGAGGATCTCCTCGACAGGCATCACATCCAGCCGTTCGGAGGGCGAACCGGGATCCCGGAGGCAGACGGCAGCGCCCCGGTGGTCCACCGACAGCACCTGACAGCCGACCCCGGGGCCGAGCTCCTTTGCAACCGACGGGATCGGGAGGGTCGGGATGAGCGAGAGGTCGAGCCGTTCGCCGAGGGGGATGGTGCCGCCGAGCCCGGTCTGGCGCACGCCGTCCTCGTACCGCCGGAGCCGGGCGAGCAAGTCGTACGAGTCCGAGGCGAGGGGGCTGTAGCCATCCCACGGCAGCAGTGCCGTCGCGGCTATCACAGGGACCGGGCCGGTGAGCGGTGGAGCGGGCTCCCCCGGATGCCGCCGGCTCATGATTGTGACGGGCGTCTCCGGCGTCCCGGCGCGCGGGCGGTAGGCGATGACGCCGACGACCAGGGCGAAGGCGGCCAGAAGCGCCCCCATCGCAAGAAGAGCCGAGGAGCCGTTCTCCGCCGGCGGCGCGGTCGATGCAACCGCGGCCGCGTAGGTCGTGAGCGGGGCAGCAGCGACCGTCGTCGCAACCGGGACTGTTGAGACAGTTGAGGGCGTCGACGCAGCGGCCGCCGTCGACCTGAGCTCGGACGCCGTCGGCGGCGCCGTCAGCCCGCTGTAGCGGGTCATGCCCGGATCTATGTCGGCGGTCCGCTCGACAACGATGACGATGGGGGTGGGCTGCGCCACCGTGGGCGACTGGGCGGCCGGGGGAGCGGATGCGAGGGTCGCTGGCGTCGTCGGCGTCGGGATGGTGGTCGTGATCACAACGGGGGGCGGCTTTACGACAGGGGGCGTCGTTGTGCTGCCACCGATCACCGTGCCGAGCTCGACGTGTGTCGCCTTTACGGGATACCGCCCTTCGAAATCCGCCTGAGCACCGTATTCCTGACTGTTATGGTCGTCGTAGGACCGCCATTGCCCCTGGCTATCCTTCCAGACCACCTTGTGCATGTAACTCCCCGGTGCGAAGTAATTCGCCTCACCCTCGCTGACCCGGGTCACCACCCGGAACGGCCCCGTTGCCGTCTCTCCGACGATGTCGCCGATCGTATACTTGAGCGGAGGATAGACGTAGCGGGCCTCGAGGGGAGGCACTTTCGTGGTGTCGACCGTATCGACGACCAGCATGTACCCCCCCTCGATCTCGGTCCGGGGAGCGGTGTGCCGGGTACTGTCGGACTGGTGCCGGTACCATCCCCGGTTATCCGGGTACCGGTAGACGGCGTAATACCCGTACTGGTCCCTCGATGCATCGTAGTCGACGACCGCCTCTGCCTGGAGCGAGTCCGTCGATGAGGCGACGATCGCGCCGAGACGCCGCGGGACGGGCGGCACGGGGGTGGGTGTCTCCTTCACGACGAATGTGCCCGCGATACCGACCGCTGACTGGGTCAGGTCGGTGACACTCACCTGGGTATTGGCGGGGTGGCTGATGACGTGGTCGATGGTCACCGTCAGCGGCGACGTCCCGGATGCCAGCGCCTTGAAGTTGATGTCAGCGATGGCGATCTTGCCGTTGCCATACTTATTCGTCAGGTCAGCCATCTGGAGGAAAAGCGAGTTCGTGCCGCTCGGCGTCGCCGAGACGGAGTTCCCGACCCTCCAGTCTGTGCTGATATAGCCGAGAATCCCCCTGTCCCAGTTTACGGTCACCCATACATCGTTGGCCTGCGGCTGCCATGTGTTGTCCATGTACAGGGTGACGACACCGATCTGGCTCTTTTCGGCAGATTTCGTTTGTTCAAGAGAGAAGGTGCCGACTCCGGCGGCCGTCGCCGCGCAGACCAGTGCCGAGAGAAGCAGGAGTGCGGGGACCAGGCTGAACGGGGACGGACGCTCCATGATGGAGGATTCGCATCGTCCGACAAAAAGAGTTCCGCTTCAACCCGGAGAGGGGATTCACCATCCATGAACAAACCCCAACCGATGCGATCAGGGGATCCAGATGCGACGGGCACGACGCTTGCCGACAGGGGTGCCGGCATGGGATCGAAGGACCAGATTGTTGAGGGTCGTGGGGCAATGGGGGTCACGACCACCTAAGTCCCTGCCAGCGCACGAACGATGCACGAACGGTGGGGTCCACGGGAAATGAGCAGTCGGCAACCTTCGACTACAACGCGAACGGCCGCATCGACTTCGCCGATGTCGTCTGGCTATTCAACCACCTGTAACCTCTTTTGCCCATCGGCCGTTCATGCCGCCGCGATCAGCGTCCGCAGCCCGGCCGCGACCTCCGCCGAGTCGATCTCCGCGCCACAGAGCCGCGAGACGCGGCGGACCAGGGCGTCCCAGTCGTCCACGCGGTCGCCGTTCGGATCGTTCTCGGGCAGCATCCGCCGGTAACGGTTCTTCTGGCCATCGCCGATAACCTGCACGAGCGCGTCGGCGATCCCGTCCTGGCGGGCCTGAGCGGCCTCGCGCTCGGCCCGCAGTGCCTGGACGGCGGCCCGGGCGTGCTCGCGGTTGGCCTGGCGTTCGGTCGCGATCTCTTTCTGCCGGGTGATGCTCTCGCGCGCCGCATGGGCGAGATGGTCGCGATCGGGGTGATGGTAGGCCGATAGGGTGCCGTAATAGGCTTCAAACTGTTCGTTGACGAACCGGTTGACATTCACCCCATCGGCGCGGATCAGCCGGTGGAGTTCGGCCGGGATCCAGACGGTGAGCTGCTTGAGCTCGTTGCCGTTCGCGTCAAATCTCACCGATCACCACCCCAGCCTGCTGTATACACACGTGTGTACACAATGCTGTTCCACACAAGTGTGTACACTGTACAGTACAATAGAGAGAGAGAGAGAGAGAGAGAGAGTAAGGCCATTCATTCACGCCTCGATCACGGGATGCTCGACGACGATCCCGGTCTCGTCGACGCGGACCAGGCCGCAGCGGATCCGCTCGCGGTTGCAGTACCGCATGAACCGGTCCCGCTCCGATTCCGTGGTCACGATCTGGAGGTCCCACCCGCTCTCGAGGCTCACGAACTTCC
>DUGU01000091.1 GCA_013331215.1 Methanoregulaceae archaeon | reverse complement strand
CGTGGTGGACCTCGACGTCGCCGCGTTTGAAGAGCGCGTGCCCGAGTGCCTCGGCCGTCACGCGCGTGTTGGTGAAGACCAGGTTCGAGCCCGACGGGTCGAGGGCGCGCTCGACGCACCGGACCTGGGCGTCGAACTGCTCGCCGGCGTAGACCACGCCGAGAGAGAGCGCCTTCGCGATCGGCACCTGGACCACGCGGAACGGGCGCGGGCCGCAGAGGAACCGCGCCACCTCGTCGGGGTTGCCGACCGTGGCCGAGAGNNCCGAGAGGCCGATCCGCTGGAACTCGCCTGCGTACGTCCGGATCCGCTCGAGCGCGACCGTGAGCTGGGCCCCGCGCTTCGAGCCCGCGAGCTCGTGGATCTCGTCCACGACCACGTACTTCACCCCCGCAAGGTGCTTTCGCAGGGTCTTGCCCATGAAGATCGCCTGGAGCGACTCGGGGGTCGTGATCAGCAGGTCCGGCGGGTGGAGCGCCTGCTTGCGCCGCTCCGCCTGGGTGGTGTCGCCGTGTCGGACGCCGACCGTGAGCCCGAGCTCGCGGCACCACCACTCCATCCGGGCGAGGATGTCGCGGTTGAGGGCCCGGAGCGGGGTCACGTAGATCGCCGAGAACCCGCCGCTCGTCCGGTGCAGGAGCCCGTGGAAGACCGGGAGCATGGCCGACTCGGTCTTGCCCGTGCCCGTGGGCGCGATCAGCAGCATGTGCCGGCCCGCGACCACCTCGGGCACGGCGAGCTCCTGGGCCTCGGAGAGCCCCTCGAACCCGTGGTCCGCGATCGACTGCCGGATCCTCGGGTCGAGCAGGTCGAGCGCGCTCACGGAGCCGCCCCCGTCATGGGTTCGAGCGCCTCGATCGGCCCGAGGAGCGTGCCGTCCGCGAGCAGGATCTCGACCGTCTCCCGTTTCAGGCAGCGCGAGATCGGGCTGAACGGGTCGGCCACGATCTTCCTGACGTCGTACCCAGCGAGCTCGTTGAAGGCCGGCACGAAGAGCACCCGCGTCGGCGTGGCCACCGGCGGAAGGCCGAGGCAGGCGTCGTCGACCTCTCCCATGAGGTACGCGGGGGCGCGGAGCGCGCACCCGACCTCGTCCTGGACGGCCGCAAGCGGGTGGTGGTGACCGACGAGCACGAGCTGCCCGGCGAGGCAGGGGCCGGGAAGGGTGTGGCCGTGGAGGTACCCGACGCCGTCGACCACGACGCCGGTCTTCTCGGCGAGCTCGTCCACCCCGAGGAAGCGCTCGATCCCGGGGTCGTGGTTGCCCGGCACGACGAGGATCGGGACTCGGGCCCGGAGCGCGGCGAGGACCTCGGGGAGCTCGCGCCACTCCTGCCGGGTCGTGAACGGTACGGACTGCTTGACGTCGCCGAGCAGGAGGAGCCGGTCGGGTTTCGTCCGGTCGACGAGGCGGGCCACCCGCTGCATCCGCTCGATGGACCGGCTCGAGAAGTGCCATCCGTGGCGGGCGAGGTCGGACTCGATCCCGAAGTGGAGGTCGGCCACGACGAGCGTCCGCTCCGTGTTCTCGACCACCACGGCCGGGCCGTCGGCCAGAAACTCGAGTCTCATGCCAGACGGATCAACCCGCGCCGGGGCATGTAGCACTCGCCCTCCTCGAGGAGGCCCGCGAGCGCCTCTTCGACCTCGACCTTCGCGCAGCCCTTTCCCGCGCCGAGCGCGACGAGCTCGGCCTGCTCCACCCCGTCCCTGCCCGCAGCCTGGACCCGCTCGAGGAGCAGGGCCGGGAGATCGACGCCCTCCGCCCGGACCGAATCGGCCGCGGGCACGAGCCCGAGCGCCCGCTCGGCCATCGCGCGGAGTTCCTCGACCGTCGCCGGCGTCACCCTGTAGGCCGCGACCGCCTCGTCCGCAAGGATATCGTCGCCCTCGCCCCGGAGGCGGGCCGCGAGGGACTCGAGCCGCGCCGCGGTCCGGTCCGCGACCCGGACGAGCCAGCGGTCCCGCACAGCCCGGTCCACCTGTGCGATCGAGATCGGCCGTACTGTCGGCCCCTGCCGCCCGGGCTCCGCGTAGCCCAGCACAGCCACGAACGCGGGCGGCGCGATCCCGGCGAGGGCGGCGAGGACCTCGGGCTCGCGGGCGGTTGCCCGGACGAGGAAGACCCCGGTCGGGTCGGAGACTCGCGCTGTCAGTCCTACCGAGGCATTTCCCTCGACGGCGGTGAGCGCGCCCACGAGGTAGACGAGATGGACGCAGGCGCCCGCCGGCGTGAGAAGGCAGTCCTGGCCCTCGAACCTGACGGTCCTCGTCGCCTTCCCCAGCTCGCCCGCAAAGACCCGCGCCGCCGCCTCCATGTCCCTCGAATCCTCTCTGGTATTCTTAAATATATTGGCTCTGCGAGGCATTTAAGGCAACGATGCTGGCAGGCGGAGCCCCTCTCGCCCTCCATGTCGGGGCCGGGGAAACGGCGACGAGACCGGAATCCCGCGTGGCGAAGACGTCGAAAATGCCGATCCCGTGCCGCTGTCATGGTCGTGGCGACGGCCGACGGATTCCTGACATCGAACGAGTTCCCTCGATCCAGGTGCAATGGATCCGTTCTCGCTCGGTTCTCAGCGATAGAAAAAGAGGTCAGAGGCGGTCGAAGAGCCGGACGACATCGGCGAAATCGATCCTTTCGTTGACGTTGCAGTCGAACGACGTCACCGGTTCGGTCGTCGCGATCCAGGTCATGCTGTTGAAGAAGAGCACGACGTCGGCGAAATCGCTCCGGCCATTGCCGTTGACGTCATCGCACTGTCCGTCGGCACGCCGCCACTCCCGGATACGGTTACGACGGCCGGTGTCGCCACCGGCTTCGCGGAGGGCTTATGCCCTGTCGAGTCGAAATGACGAACGGCGACTCGATGAACGGCTTGGATGTATGTTCGAAACGGGCAGGCACGGTCCTGTGCGGCCCTCTCGAGCGCAGGGCGTCTCCTGCTGACTGGAACTGATGTTCCACCGGCAGATAATAAGCACAAGAGAGTTCCCCGTGTACGCGGGGATGAACCGGTCGAGAATACCGACTTGTTGACTACGCGGCGGAGTTCCCCGTGTACGTGGGGATGAACCGAGCGATGGGAGGCTGAGCGCGATGCCCGCGACGAGTTCCCCGTGTACGCGGGGATGAACCGTACTACGACCGGGTCCTGACCCTGCAGATGCAGAGTTCCCCGTGTACGCGGGGATGAACCGTCATTGTACTACTCCTGATGTGTGGTGCTGGAGAGTTCCCCGTGTACGCGGGGATGAACCGACGTACAGAATCAACATGGTCCGCCGCCTGGTGAGTTCCCCGTGTACGCGGGGATGAACCGGGAGAGAAACAGGGCGCGGCCCGGGTCGGCGCGAGTTCCCCGTGTACGCGGGGATGAACCGTCACCTTCGTTCATTTCGGGTATTTCCTTTCTGAGTTCCCCGTGTACGCGGGGATGAACCGGGCATAAGGTGTAATATGGCGGCAACTCTCAAGAGTTCCCCGTGTACGCGGGGA
>DUGU01000031.1 GCA_013331215.1 Methanoregulaceae archaeon | reverse complement strand
GGCGACTCTACGACCGGTACCTCCCGGGCTGGGCGAACGAGCCCGAGCTGCTGGTGCGGCAGCAGATCATCCCGAACGAGTACGTCTGGCAGGCGCACCAGGAGGCCAAACGGTCGCTGGTCGAGTACACGAACCGCCTGACCGGCTCGCACCTCTGCGACGAGACCCTGACCCTCGGGTACGCCCGGCGGTTCACACCGTACAAGCGTCCGACCCTCCTCTTCGCGGACCTCGAGAGGCTCAGGAAGGCGTGCGGTTGCGGAAAGGTCCAGGTCGTGATGGCCGGCAAGGNNNNCTACCCCACGGACACGGTGGGCAAGGCGCTGGTAGCCGAGGTCCATCGGCTCCGGGAGGAGCTCGCGGGCGAGATCGAGATCGCCTTCATCCCCGACTACGACATGGACATCGCGGCCCGGCTCATCGCCGGCACCGACGTCTGGCTGAATACACCCGAGCGGCCGATGGAGGCCTCGGGCACGAGCGGCATGAAGGCCGCCCACAACGGTGTGCCGAACTTCTCGGTCCTCGACGGCTGGTGGATCGAGGGNNGCCTCCGGCACCAGCGGCATGAAGGCCGCGTTCAACGGCGTGCCGAGCCTGTCGATCCTCGACGGCTGGTGGATCGAGGGCTGCATCGAGGATGTGACGGGGTGGTCGATCGGCCCACCGCCCGAAGCGGCGGTCTCGCCCGCCGACGGACTCGCCTGGGAGCTCGATGACATCTACAACAAGCTCGGATACGTGATCCGGCCGCTCTACTACCGGCGGCGCGACGAGTGGATCGAGATGATGAACAACGCGATCGGGACGGTCGCTTACTACTTCAATACCCACCGGATGATGCGCCGGTACGTGACCGAGGCCTATCTCTAGGCCGACAGATATAACGCCGGCCTCCGCCGATCCGATCAGGTGAACCGCGGTACGGCCCCGGACGGCCTATTCGCCCGTCTCGCCGGGTGGGGGCTCGTACGGGGGCCGTTGGCCGGCCCGTTCGACGGGCAGGCAGTCGAGGTCTGGCTCCGCGACGGCGAGCCCGCGATCGCGGTCCTCACCGAAGGGGATCCGGACGACCTCGAGGGACTCCACCGGATCGCGTGGTCGCTCGGGTGCTCACGGGCGCTCGCGCCGCATCGGAAGGGGGACGTGCTGATCAGGACGGCCGGCCCGCCCTCGGAACCGGCTCCACCGCGGCATCCAGCACCCGGCCGCATCGACGCGATGCCGGTACCGGTGCCGGGCGTGGTCAATGCGCTTGTCCGGCTCGCCGGAACCTGGCGCGAGCGTCTCCTCCGCCAATGTCTCGCCGGCCACCTGGACTGGACCGAGGCCGACCTGAACCTCGCGGTCGAGGCGCCGATCGCCGCGCTGCTGCTCGGGACGGCGGGCGACTGCGTCCCCACTGCCCGGATGCGGGCCGAGATCGGGGCCGCCGGAGTCGTGCTCGATGCGGTCCCGCCGGGACTCCTCGCACTTGTTTGGGACATCCACCTCGCCCGGGGCGTCCACCTAGCGGGCGCGGACGCGTCCGTCGGTCCTCGCCCGCCAGCGGACCGCGCAGGGCCGGACCGGGTCGTGCTGCGGCGGTTCGCGGCGTGGGCCGGGACGGATACGGACGGTATCGACCGAGTGCTCGTGCCGGCCTGCGGCGCGGGTCGTTTCCTGCTCGCGTACGGCCGCTGGGCCGCGGTGCACAATATACATCTATATGCGCTCGACCCCGACCCCCGGGCCGTCCTCTTCGCGGGGGCCCTGGTCGAGCGCGAGTTCGGGAGCCGGCTCGCGTACACCCTGCGGGCTTCGCATCCGCTCGTCGACGCCGATCTCTACAACGACCCGCTCGCCCGGCTCATCCCGGAGGACGCCCGCGCCCGGCTCCGGCCCGCCGACTGGTCGTCCCTCTTCGGTGGAATCGACCACTTCGACCGCGTCCTGATCGCCGACCCCGCGGTCCCGCTCACCAGGCGGAGGGCGGTGCAGCGGTACATCGAGGGCGGGTACGCGACCATGACCGCCGGGGCAGACCCGGCCCTGCTGCTCGTCGAGGCCGGGGCCCGCCGTCTGGCTCCGGGGGGACGCGTTTTCGCCCTCTATCAGGCATCCGCCTACCGCGTCCCGTCCGCCGTCGCCTTCCGGCGATGGCTCGCGCCGCGGGCGGACGTGCTGATCACCATGGCCGGGTACTGTGCAGTCAAGGTCTCGGCCGAATCAATCCCGACCCCGATCCTCGCAGGCAGTCTCGGCGAGGGGGCGTCCGTGATGCGCTCATACCCGCGCTCTGCGCTCGACATCGGCTCCTGGACCGTCACAGACCCGGCACGTGCCGCGCTCCTCACCCGGCTCGAAGCAGGCGGAGCTCCGCTCGGGGAGGTCCTGCTCGGCGGCGTTCGGGCGCCGGCCCCGGCTGGACTCGACCCCGCCCTCCTGATCGATACCCGCGCCCGCCTCCTCCTCCTCCGCGCCGATCGCCGGGCCGCCCGCGCGATCCGCCCCCTCATCGCGCCGGTAGACGTGGTCCGGTTCGGCTCGGCCCGTGCGGCCTCCCGGTTCGCCATCGCCGGCCCGTTGCCCCCGCGGGCCCGGCGTCTTGCCCTAGAACTCGGCCTCGAGCCGCCGGAGACGGACCTCCTCCCTCCTCCATCGGGCCCGCGTCTCCTCTTTGCCGAGGGCGCACCTACCCCCGCCTTCCTCTGCGATCCCTTCGGCCGGGCGGTCCCGACGGCCGATCTCGGCACCATCGCCCCCGCCGACCTTTTCCTCGCGGGGCTCCTCCACGCGGCGCCCGTGGCTGCCCTCATCGCCGAGCGCTGCCCCGGCGGCCTCTCCGTCCGCTGCCTCGCGAGGCTCCCGGTCCGGCTCCCGG
>DUGU01000260.1 GCA_013331215.1 Methanoregulaceae archaeon | reverse complement strand
ATATAATAGAAATTTGCACCCCGACGTTGCACGGCAATGATGACGGGCAATAGACGGCCCGGAAATGAAAAACGGGGCACGGAGACCCGTCGCAGTCCCGGCGCGGAGGAATGGACCCGACCGATGGACCGTCTCCGAAGGTGGGAGCCGGCAGGTTCCGGCCGCCTGTTCGAAAACGGGGAGAGAAGGGATTGCGGGATCACCGCATGAGGCCCATGATATCGGCGAGACCCGTCGCCGCGACAAAGCCGAAGAGCGCGAGGATCCACGACACCATCAGGTAGAGCACGAGTGCGACTACGGCCACGGCGGCGGCCTTCCCGGTCTCCATCCTGTGGAGCTCGCGCACGCCGATGACTGTCAGCACGACCGCCCAGAACTGGCCGAGGAGCCAGCCGACGATCGGGATCCACCCGAGCAGCAGGTACGGCGTCTGTGCGTAGACGGCCGTCTTGAACGCATTGGCGAACTCCCCGCGGCCGCCGAGCGCCTTCGCCCCGATCTGCAGGACGACCGACCAGACCACCAGGGTGAAGAGCCCCCACACGTAGGTAAAGACCAGAGCCCAGACGAACGAGAGGATACCGGCGTCCCGCCCCGTATGGATCCCGAGGGCGCTTCCGTTCACCACGGAGGGCCCGAGGTAGACCATCAGCCCGGCGAGGACCGACGTGAGGAGAAGGAGAAGCATGTAGTAAACCGCGGCTTCGGTCACGGTCTCGTCGCGGACGGCGCGGAACGTCTCCGCAGGCCGGACGATGAACCCGACGATCTTCTTAACGAGCGACAGTGCCATGATGTCAGCATTGGGTTCCCGCAATAGATACATTGCGATTAAACTTTTCAACGGCAATCGGCCTCCTGCCGCCCGGCGTCGGCAGAGCCGGTGCTGATGGGGGACCTCGTCGGAGGGGGGCCCGGGCCCGCGATCGGGGTGGGGGCCGGTTGCCCGTCGTCGGCCCGTCCGGGCGATTGTCTGAAAAAGAGAGAGGGTCGGGGGAGACGGTCACACGGGGACCGGTCCCGAGCTCGAGGCGATACCGAAAAGGGCGAGGAAGGCCAGGCCGACAACCACAGCCAGAATCACAGCGATGACGATCACGATCACCAACGAGATCAGCCAGGCGATGACGGCCCGGCCCGTGGTCATGTCGTGGAGCTCGCGGATGCCGAAGATCTCGATGACGAGCCCCCAGATCGCGGCAAGGAATCCGGATGATCGGGATCCAGCCGAGCAGGTAATACGGGGTCAGGCCGTACACGGCCGCCTTGAGGGTCTGCATGAACCCGCCGTGTCCGCCCATGACGACGACGCCGATGTGCAGGATGATCGAGCCGACGATCAGGCCGACGATCCCGGCGATCACCGCAATGATGAAGGCGGCGATCATGGCGCCGATGCCGCCGGCCTCGGCGATCGCGGAGCCGGGCATCTCCATTGCGCTGAACCCGAGGAACCCGACGATCGCCGAGAGGACGGCGTTGATGATCACAGCACTACGAAGTAGGTGATGGCGTCCCCGAAGGTCTCGTCGCGGACGGCACGGAACGTCTCTACGGGGCGCAGGATGAAGCCCTGAATCTTTTCTGCTATCGAGAGTGCCATACTATGAGCATAGTTATACCCCTATCTAAAGGTTCTGAAATAGCTGGGACGGATCCGGAGGAAAACCCCGGGGACAGGCCGTGTAGGATTGCGAGAAAATGAGAGTCGGGGTGATCATCCCGTCGGCACGACACCAGGCATGCCCGAAAGTCCGAGGATACTCAGTATCGCCAGTCCGAATATGATGCCGAGTATTATCGCGATCACCAGGATGATCACTACCGCGATCACGACTGCAATGATTGCCTTCATCGTGTCGAGCTCGTGCAGTTCGCGGACGCCGAGAACTAGCAGTACGAGGGACCAGATCGTGAAGATGAAGCCGATGATCGGAATCCATCCCAACAACATCTGTGGCGTGAGGGAGTAGATAGTGGACTTGAACGAGTCGGCGAAGTCACCGCGTCCGCCCATGATCCTCGCACCGAGATGCAGGAAGATCGATATTAGGATCAGGGATATGATTCCGAGAATGAACGCCGCGATCAAGCCTGCGATGAAGGCTCCGATCCCGGGGGTGTTGTTGGTTGCCGCGCCGAAGCCTAAGTACGCGACGATCGCGCTGAGTATCGCGTTGATGATCAGCAGTACGAGATAGTAGATCACGGGAGGCGCGAGCTCCTCGTCGCGGACGGCGCGGAACGTCTCCACGGGCCGGACGATGAATCCGACCAGTTTGTCGGTAAGCGACAATGCCATGGAGTCAGCATGGACAACCTACTATACAAAGGTTGCTCTTTGATTCGCCGGTCCGATGCGGGCGAATCCTTGATATTCCCCCGGTGCCATCGGGTATCCATGGAGCAGCAGTCGGTGCTGAAGGGCGTGCCCGGGATCCTCCGGCCGTTCCGTGAGTTCATCGAGGGGCTCGGGCTCGGAGAGGGCGAGCAGGTCGTCTACGTCGGCGTGCCGGGGACCTGCACGCCGTTCGTTGAACTCCTCGCGTTCGCCACCCGGTCCCTGCCGGTGACGCAGATCTTCGTCCCCGGCGTGGACGAGGGCGCGGCCCGCCNNGAGAGCCGGTCCCGAAGGTCGGCGTCCAGGCAGCGGGCCCCGCGGGTCCGCTCCGGCCGCGCGTGATCGTGGTAATGGGCGGGCTCTCGATGGAGAACAGCCCCGTCGGCGCGGACGAGGTGATCGCGCTCCTCGACCGCTACCCGACGGCCGCCGTGGTGGGGGTCTGCTTCCAGCAGATGTTCGAGAAGACCGGGTGGTGCGACCGGGTACCGTTCGACCTGCTGATCGACGCGACCATCGACCCGGTCGTGATCTGGAGCGACTGAGGAAGGCCCGGGGGCGTCCGGCAGAGGACGCGAACGACACGCGGGACCATGGCGGTGCCGGGTGCGGCGGGACCGCCGAACCATCGCCCGGCGTTCTCCAGAAACATTATATCGTAGACGCCTCAATGAGACGCAATAGAAACAGAGGTGATATGATATGGTCGAGATCAACCAGATGGATATCGTCGGCACCCTCGAGCACGACGGCGCCTTTTCGAACCTGCTCAGAGCCATCCGAGACGCCGGTCTCGAGGAGACTCTGAAGGGGGCCGGGCCGTTCACGGTCTTCGCCCCCGAGGACACGGCCTTCGAGTCGGCGCCGGCCGGAGCCATGCGCTGGATTATGGATGACACGACGCGCCTGCGGCAGGTGCTGACCCACCACGTGGTGAAGGACCGGCTGATGGCCAAGGATCTCAAAACGGAGCGCCCACTCCGGGCGGTCGACGGCAGCGACCTCCAGATCCGGCCGCTCGGGGCGCATACCCGTGTCGGCGAGGCCACGATCGTCCGGCCGGACATCGTCGCGAAGAACGGCGTGATCCACGCGATCGACCGCGTGGTGATCGAGCCGCAGCTGATGGCACAGCGGCAGAAGTAACCTCCACCATTTTTCCCCGGCCCTCCTGGTGGTGCATAAAACCAATTACCCCGCAGAGCCCATTGATCTCAGGTTTTTCGATGCGGACGCCGATAGCAAAGGTCACCCCCGAGATCGGACGCGCGAAGTGCGTCGGGTTCGTCCACGAGGTCCGGGACCTCGGCGGGCTCACGTTCGTGCTCCTGCGCGACAGGACCGGGATCCTGCAGGTCACGGTCCCGAAGAAGAAGGTCCCGCCCGAGGTCGCCGAGGCCGTCCGGTCGGTCTCGCGCGAGTCGGTGGTCATGGTAACCGGCGAGATCAAGGCGACCGAGAAAGCGCCGGGCGGGCGCGAGCTCGTCCCGAGCTCGTTCGAGGTTCTCTCGCGGGCCGAGACACCGCTCCCGCTCGACGTGGCCGAGAAGGTGCCGGCCGAGCTCGACACCCGCCTCGACGTGCGGTTCCTCGATGCCCGCCGCCCCCGCATCGCCGCCATCTTCCAGGTCCGCTCGGCCGTGCTCCACGAGACGTCGCGGTACCTGCACAAGCACGACTTCATCCAGATCACGACCCCGAAGATCGTCGCGGCCGCGACCGAGGGGGGGACCGAGCTCTTCCCGATCGCCTACTTCGA
>DUGU01000115.1 GCA_013331215.1 Methanoregulaceae archaeon | reverse complement strand
TGATCGCCGGGCCGATGATCCAGACGCAGCCGATCTCCTCCTGCTCGATCATCTCCTTCAGCACGTCCGCGGCGAAGCCGTGCCGCCCCTTCGAGCCGTCGTCGGTGGTCACGTACAGGTCGTCGCAGGCCGCCCGCATCTCGTCCTCGAGGATCAGGAGGTCCGCGTTCCGCGCCCCGATAATCCCGATCACGCGGTTTCCGGCCGCCTTCAGGGTCCGGGCGATGATCGGGCAGGAAGCGATGCCGACCCCTCCTCCGACGACGACGCAGGTCAGGTTCTCGGGAACCTCGCTGGGCCTCCCGAGCGGACCGGCCACGTCCCGGATCGCGTCCCCGGGCCCGAGCTCGGCGAGGCGGTGCGTGGTCGCGCCGACCGCCATGAAGATCACCCGGACCAGGTCGCCGTCGACGGCCGAGATCGTGAGGGGTATTCGCTCGCCCTCCGGATCGACGCGGACGATCAGAAACTGCCCGGCCCGTGCGTGCCGGGCCACGTGCGGCGCCTCGACCACGAGCGCGTGCACGCGGTCGGCCAGCGGTTCGGCCTCCACCACTCTGTACACTCAGACTGCCTCCGAACCCCCGTGGTTCTTCTGCATTATTTCGCGCTCCCGTTTCATTACTTTACGCCTCCTAACCGCGACTCCGCGCGTGGACCTGAGCATCTCGCCGGCCGACATGGCCGCGCGCCCGGTCGCGTACGCAGACGGGCCGACCACGAGCACCTCGTCGCCAGGACGGATCCGTGGGTCCGCGTCGAGGACGCCGGGGGCGAGGACGTCGCCCTGCGGCACGAAGTCGTCGATCTCGACGCGGTAGCCGTTGCCGAGGAGGGACCAGCCCTCGAAGGTCGGGCGGAGCAGGCCGGCCTCGGCATCGATCCCGAAGACGGGGTTCCGGCCGCGGAGGTACTGGACATTGGGATAGCGCCCGCGGCTCCGGAGCCCGGCGGGTGTCACCTCGCAGTCGAACTGGTAGAGCGCGAGGCCGCGGAGCGGGTCCTCGTGCTGCCGACGGCTCCCGTCGAGAGACGCGTCGAGGAGCGCGAGGGAGGCGTCGGAGGTCGGCCGGCCGTCGACGACCGTCGGTTCGAGCGTGCACCCGACCTCACGGGCGGCTGCCTCGGCCACGCGGAGGGCCCCGCCCTCGAGGTGAGCGATCACGCGCGAGAAGCCGTGGCGGGAGAGGTAGGCGGCGAGGGTGGCCGCGATCACGGCGACCTCCTCCGCGTCCCAGTACCCGGTCACGGGGACGTCGTAGTGCGCGGCCGGGTAGCAGAGCTCGAGCTCCCGCGGAACGATCCCGAGAGGGGAGGTCACGATCAGCTCGTGCGCCCGGCTGCGAACCGCGCCCTGGAAGAGGGCGTGACTGCGGGAGAGAGAGTAGGGCTTTCGCGCGGAGCAGGGGAGGAGCACGACCGTGTCCGCGCGGGCCGGCCGGTACCGCTCGAGTACGCGTTCGGCAAAACGGCGAACCTCGGGCCGGCCGAGCGCCTCGGCCGAGTTCGCGCGCATGGGCGCGGGACCCGTCACGGGGGTCCAGCGCTCCACGAACGCGTACCGCCGGTCGAGCAGGCGCAGGACGGCGACGAGGTTCGCGTCGAGGCGGCAGCGGGCGTCGACCAGGTCCCGTAGCCGGCCGTCGTGGACGAACCGTCGGACGAGCGCGAGCTCGCGGTCGAGGGCGAGCCGGTTGTGCATGCCGAGGTCACCCGCAGCGCACCCGGGGCAGGAGCAAAAACCGCTCTCTAGCGCGTCGGCGGAGAACCCGCCCTCGGGCATGAGAAAGCGACTTCGGGACGTCGCGAGGTCAGGGCCAGTATAGTCGAAGAGGTCGAACCCGGTCCAGGCGAGCAGGGCCGCGTTCGATGGGAGGGCGGCGGCCGGTGCGTACCAGGGAGCGTCGGGCGGAAGCCGCTCCTTCAGTGCGACAATGAACCGTACGTACGCGGCCGGATCGGCGAGGGCCGTGTGCCAGTTCGCGACCATGAGGACCGCACCCGTCGGGACAGGCTCTGTCGAGGCCGGGTGGACCGCGTGCGGCTCGCCGCCCGGGACGAGCCATGCCCTGACGAAGGCCTCGCCGGCTGCCAGCGGCACGTTCTCGTGTGACCGCAGTCCGAGGGAGGGGAAGAGCGCGGCGGTCTCGGCCGCAGCCGGAGACGGGAGGCGGAGGTCGTCGTGGACCAGGGTCCCGCCGCGGGCGAGCCCGTCGCGGGCGCGGATCTCAATCTTCATCGGCGAGCACCTGCGCCCCGGGGACCGCGGACGCGACGAGCGAGGCCCACCGCTCCTCGCAGCGGACCGTGAACACCGCGTCGGGGTTCGCCTGCGAGAGTACTGCAAGCCCCTCGCAACCGGTCCCGACCATCGCCTCGTCCCAGGACGGGACCTCGCACTGGCCGATCGGGAAGGTCTCGGCGAGCGCAGGGGGATAGGGGCCGAAGGGGGGGCGGAAACCGAGGCAGTGGTCGTATCCGGGCTCGGGCCGGTTCTCGAACGAGACAAGGACCCGGCCCGAGAGCGAGAACCGGGCGAGGTCGCGGTGATACCGGACGACCTCGGTGCGGCCGCAGGACTCGTCGCCGCGGTAGAAGAACCGCCGCTTGGTCGAACGGTCGAAGACCTCGAGCGAGGGCGACGCTCTCAGAAGCTCGCGGTAGCCGTCGAGGAGCCGGGGGTGGGACCGGCAGCGCTCGTCCACGAGCTCCCAGAGGGTGCCGTCAAGGATCGCCTGCCGGATCCGCGCCATCTCGCCGAGGGTCACCGCGAGGTTGTGGAGGGCGAGGAGCCGCTCCCGCTCGGGCGAAGCACGAAGCTCGTCGGCCGAGTACGCACGGCAGACCGCGCAAGAGCAGGGAAGCTCCCCGAGCTCGGCGAGCGCGAGGGTGCCGTGGACGGTCAGGTACCGCCCCTCCTTCGCGTAGAGCGCGTACGCGGCCGAGTCGAAGAGGTCGCAGCCCATGGCGACGGCGAGCGCGAGCATGGCCGGGTGGCCGGCGCCGAAGAGGTGGACGCAGGCGCCGGGCGACAGACCGCGCTTGGCCGCGAGCACGACCCGCACAAGGTCGCGGTAGCGGTAGTTCTCCATGAGCGGTACAACGGCCCCGATCGGGGCGATCACGGCGCCGCTGTTGCTCACGGCCCGGCCGGCCTTCTCGCGGAGATCCTCGAAGAGCCCGCCCTGGACCGGGGCCGCGAGGAGCGCGGCGTCGCCGACGATCCCGCGGGCCTCGTCAATCCGCGAGAGCGTGGTCGCGAGCTCGGCCTCGGCCGTGGCGCGGTCGGCGGCCGGCGGGGTCGGGAGGTCGAGCGGGACGACGATCTCCGAGCCGATCCGCTGCTGGAACGCGAGGGTCTCGCGGTTACCGAGCTCGACGTCGCCGTAGACCGAGAGCTGGAACGACCCGGAGTCGGTCATGATCACGCCGGGAAAGTCGAGGACCGCGTGGAGCCCGCGCTCGAGCGCGGCGTCGCGGAACCGGTCGCTCCGGTAGAAGATGTAGGCGTTCGTGATAAGGGCTTCGACGCCCATCGCGTGCATCTCCGCCGGCGTGACGATCTGAAGGTGGGGGTTGACCACCGGGAGCAGGGCCGGGGTCCTGACGACTTTTCCCCCGACCCTGAGCCGCCCGACCCGGCCGGCGATGTCCTTGTGCTGCTGCTCGAACCCGAACGCCATGTTGCTCCTACTCGTGAAAGATCTGGCCCTCGAAGAGGCTGACCTCGACCCCGGGAGTCCGCCAGCACCCGATCCTGAGGCCGGCCTTGTTGCAGGTCTGGTCGAGGAACTCCACGGGCGTCCAGCCATACTCGGTGGCGACCTGCGGCAGGAGCAGACCGCTCGTGCCCTGGCCGCGTACGATCAGGCCGTGCCGACCGACCTCGACATGGTCCGCCCGGCTCTCAGCCGGTCCGGGGATCGGCGTCGGCAGGGTCAGCACGGTCACCTCGACCCGGAGCAGGGGAAGCTCGGCCGGCCGCACCGAGGGGAACCGCGGGTCCTTGAGCGCGGCCGACGCTCCGGCCTCGACGATCGCATCGCCGAGCGGTGCGATCGGGTATGGAAGGCCGATGCACCCACGGAGTTGTCCGTTCTCGGTCAGGGTGACGAAGACACCCCGCCGTTCGTTGAAGATCGGCGGGAGGGCTCCCCGGTCGAACGGCTCGCGCCGCACCGCGGCCTCGACGGCCCGGCGGGCGAGGGAGAGGGCCGTCTTCCCCTCGGGTTCGGAGAGCTGCGTCATGGCTTACACCGTATGCATTCGCTCGTCATAAGCGTCACGCCTCGATCGCCAGAAGGCGGTCCTGGTACAGTTCGATCTCGCGGTCCGCGTCGTCGGGAGCGATCCCTGTCGCGTTATAGACCACGTGGGTCGGGAACACCTCGAGGCCGCAGAACTCGAGGAGGTTGTGGGTCAGCGGCCGGAGGAGTTCGTGGAGGTCGCCGTGCGGGCCGCCGGGGGCATAGAGCTCCGCCGGCGAGCCGGCCGTCACGACCACCAGGGCCTTCTTGCCCCGGAGGAGCCCGCGGCCGTACACTTCGCCCGTCCCGACGTTCACCACGAACCCCTGGGCGAAGACGCGGTCGAACCAGCCCTTGAGGATCGCCGGCATCGAGGTCCACCAGATCGGGAACTGAATGATCAGCAGGTCGGCTCGCCGGACCTTCTCGATCTCGGCCGCGATGTCGGGTGCGATCGAGTCGGTGGCGATCGCGTGCATCTGCTCGGCGGCCGGGTCGAAGACCGTGGTGTTCCACCGGTCCGGAAAGTCCGCTGCGTCGAGCACGGCCTTGAACTTCATACCGTAGAGGTCCGAGACCTCCACGCACCTGCCCTGGTCGGTCAGGGTCTTGAGGGCGGCCGCGAGCAGGGCGCCGTTCAGGGACTTGGGCTCGGGCGCGGCATAGACGATAAGTACGTTCTCCATGGCGGTTCAGGAGAGGGGGAGGGAGTCGTAGTATATAAAAATGAAGGGCGATCTCAGAGCTGGCCGTAGAGCACGGTCACGTCGCCGTAATCGACCCGGGTGTTTCCATTGAAGTCGAAGGTCTGGACCGGGTAGGTGCTCCCGACCGTATTGAGGTTGTTGAAGAGGAGCGTCACGTCGCCGAAGTCGGTACGCCCGTTGCCGTTGACGTCCTCATATCGGCCATTGCTGTCGGAGTCACGCGGCGAGCCGGTCGCGCCGGGGAGGGCCGGAAGCGTGGGGTTCTGCAGCTCGGGTCGTGCGGTGGGCGTCGCCGTCGGTGTGAGCGAGGGAAGAATGACCAGCGGGGGGGTGACCATGGTCGTGGGCGCGATCGTTGTCGGCGCCGGTGCCGGCGTCGTGACGGTCGGAGCGGCGGCCGAGAAGGCGAGACGGTCAAGGTTGACCCGGCCGACCCCCTCGAACGCGATGGTCACGACGTGGCGGCCCGCGGGGAAGACAATGGGAGCGGACGCAGGGAAGTCCTGATAGGTGCTCCAGCCACCGGTCGGGCCGACCGATACCTGTCCTGCGGAGGCGCCGTCGAGATAGACCTTCAACGCCTTCGCGGCCGGGTCGGGGTTCGCGGCCCGCAGTGCGAGGGAGAAGCTGCCCACGCTGGCCGCATCGACCGTGTACTTGAGGTACTCGCCATCGCGGGTGTACCCGACGTTGGTGGTCCCAGTCTCGGTGTCGATGTCCACGCCCACGCCGGGACGGAGGGCCGTGTTGGTCCCGAGGTTCGTGGATTCATAGTCGTGGTACGCGACACCATCGCCGCCGGCGTCGAACTGTTCGGCCTCGACCGTGCAGGGCAGGTTGTGGGCTCCGGGGAACGGGGCCTGCGCCGCCGGGGGTGTCGCAGTCACGGTAGCGGTCGGCGAGGGGGTGGACGAGAGCGTTAACGTCGCCGTGGGCGTTGGGGATACCGTGGACGTCGTCGTCGGGATCGCCGTCGGAGTCCCGGAGGTCCGTGCCAGCGGGAGGGGGTCCGAGTTGCCCGAGTTGATCGCGAAGGGACGGTCGCAGATCCCGTCGCGGTTCGCGTCGGCGGCCGTCTCGGAGAAGCCGGTCCCGGAAGGAGTGCCCCAGAAGTTGCCGCCGAGTGTGGGGCCGCCCACGATCGAGGGTCCCGCCTGCGCCTGAGTCGACCAGGTGCTCGGGCCGCAGCTGCCACCGTACAGGGCGTTGACGGGGTTCGAGAAGAGATTGTTCGTGACGGTGTTGCCGCTCGACCTGCAGATGAAGATCCCGTGCTGTCCGTTATCGCGGATAGTGTTCGAGACGACCCGATTGCCGTCGGCCGGAATGGTCGCCTCGCCGTTCAGGGCGATTCCGCCGACACCGTTATGGGTGAGGGTATTGCCGCTGATGGTCAGGCCTGTCGTCGACGAGATGTAGATCCCGTAGTCCCCGGCTCCCGACACGGTGTTGCCCGAGATCGTGCAGCTGTCCGCATCGTAGAGGTACACTCCCTGCTCCGTACCGCCGGAGACGGTGTTCGACTCGATCCGATTGCTGGAGGAATAGTCGAGGAAGATCTGGTAGTCTCCGTTACCCGAGACCGTATTCGACGAGAGGACGTTCCCCGCCGAGAAGTCGACGTAGAGCCCCATCCTGCCGTTGCCGGTGGCCGTGTTCCCGGTGACACGGTTCCCGGTCGAGTCGTAGGTGATGCCGTTCGTGCCGCGGCCGGTCGAGGCGAGCCAGAGCCCGGCGTCGTCGTTGGAGGACATCGTGCAGGACTCGATCCGGTTTCGCGACGAGTCGAAGGAGAGGAGGATGCCCTGCTCGTTCCCGGTCGCGGTGCAGCCGGTGAGCACGTTGTCGTTCGCGTAGGCGAGGCAGATGCCCGCGTTCTGGTTCGATTGTGCCCGTACGGCTTCTATCCGGCCGCCGTTCGCGTACTTGTAGTAGAGCCCGTAATACCAGTCGGTAAGCCGCACATTCTTCACGGTGACGCCCGTGAGCGGCGTATTGCCGTTGTTGACCTGGATCCCGAACGATCCCCCCGCGTCCACGCCGTCAATGGTGTGCCCGTTGCCGTCGAACACAACATTGGAGCAGCGGATCGCGATCGCCGGGCTCTGGCCGGTGGCGATGTCCTGGGTCAGGACGTACGTCCCGGGGGATGAGATTACAGTCGGACCGGAGATCTGGACGGTCGCCGCTGACACGATCGGCGTCGCGATCATGGCGGCTAGCACGAGGAGACCGATCCGGAAAAAAGGGCTGCATTCCATTCGATCTAAACTTGAAGTTCACCCCATAAAACAGTTGTGTTATTTCCGAAGGTAATAATCGACACGAATCACGGAGATGTTCCGGGCGTAGATTGATATACTCCTTTATGTATTTAATGCCGGAGGGGACGGCGATTCCCGATTCGTCCGCGGACCTTCGCTCAATGAATCCCCGCCAGCGGGCTTGCGAGATATTCGTGCCGGGAATAATCGTTTTTTTGCTTCCCGGAGCGGTTGTCGATGGCCGGCCATTCGCCGTGCCGGTACAGGGGATTCATGCGCGTCTGCGATTATGAAGAAAATTACCGGGGTATCGGGCTTCGATCGGGGTGTCATCGGAGGCTGCGGATCGTCAGCCTTACATCATGATGGACGGTCCTTGCGGGGGCTCGAGCAATGAGCCTGCAGAAGACTGTCGGTGCGAAAAAGAGGGGAGATTGGGTTACTCTCTGCGGAGGACGAGGACCGCGACTGCGCCGAGGCCGACGAGGGCCACGACCGCACCGAATCCGGGCGACCGGGTCGGCGTGGCCGTTGCCGTGCCGTTGCTCGCCGTCGTCGCTGCCGTCGCCGTTGCCGCCGTCGACGTGACGTTCGTCGTCACGTTCGATGCCGGCGTGGTCGGGGCGACGGTAACGTTGCCCTGGCCCGCGACGACGTTGAACGTCCCGGTCGAACTCGAGGCCGCTTCGACGGACTCGACCTTGACATCGTAGGTGTCAGGCTGGAACTGGCCCGCGTTCACCGTGAAGTTGAACGTGTTGCCCTGTGCGCCCTTGACCACCGGTGTCGAGCCCGAGACGCCGCTGAAGCCCGAGGCCTGCGACTTGTCCGTCGGCTTGAACGAGCTCGACGTGATCGTCACCAGGAGGTTGTCCCCCGGGGCGAGGTTGGTCGTGCCCGTGACATCGAACGTGTCGCCCACATGCTTGTCGGGGACCGCCGCGATGTTGATGGTCGCCTCTTCGACCGCGAACGACAGCTTGGTGTAGGTGTCGTCGATGTTCGCGCCGTTGATCAGGTTCACCAGCGCGTTGGCCGCGTCGGAGCCCTGCAGACGGCCCGGACCGGCCGCGATGAAGAAGTTGCCCGACGTGTCGTAGACACGCGTGATACCGCCCTCAACGACCTCGGCCACATCGAAGATGCCGTTGTACATCGGGTGCTGGAGGACCGCAAAGTACTGGCCTGTCGCCAGGTTCTGCGTCGTGCCGCGCGAGACCGTGTACGAATACGTGCTGTCGTCCTTGACCGTTGCCGTGTCGGCAAGATACAGGTTCGTGCCGAACAGCCAGACCGCCAGGTTCGCCGGCTTGCCCTCGGCAATGCCCGTGATCTTGAGCTCGTCACCCTTCGCAACGACCGCCGCGGAGGCGTTCGCCGTCACGAACGGCTTCTTGATGATCAGCGAGGCCGTTGCATACTTGGCCGACCGGAGGTTGTCACGGTTGTTCGGCGTCGCAACGGCGTAGATGGTGTACGACCCGGCGTCCACGTTCAGGTTCGCCGTCGCCCACTTGTACTCCCACGTGTTGTCCGCAGCGACGTTCTCCGTGGTGAAGGTTGCTACGTCACCATCGACGACCGGCAGCAGGTCCGCGAGGTTCGCCCCGCCGCTCGGCAGGTTCGGACCGGTGATGAACAGGTGGATCGTCTCGGAGTCGGTGTCCGTGCCCGAGAGCGTGATCTCTTCGCCCAGGAAGAACGACGCGTTGCCGCTCGTCTTGATCGTGACCGCGCCCTTGACGACTTCGACCTTCACCGTGTCATACTTGAAGTTCCCCGTTGCCGGGTCCGTCCACTGAACACGGAGCGTGTAGGTCTTGTCCTTGGTGTTCGCATCGGTCGAGAAACCGATCGTGCGCTTGCCGTTGTCGTCGGTCGTGACCTTGGCATACCACGGGTTCGTGGTGTTGGCCGGGGCGACCGGGACATCCTCCGCGACCGTGCGGCCCGTGCTGTCGAAGACATACGTGCCCGTCGCGGGGTCGGAGAGGTTCGCGCCCGTCTGACCTTCCTTGATCAGCGGCGGCTGGTTGCCCGAGCCACCCATGTCGCTCGTGCCGGAGAGCCAGAGGTTGTACGCCTGGTTCGGCCGGCCCGTGATGGTCACGGCGAAGTCGTTGTTCCGAACGACCGCGACGTCGGTGTTCGCGACAAGCGTCAGCACGTCCTGGCCGATGGTCAGGCTGTACTGGCTCGTGATGGTCTTGCCGGTGTAGTCAGCACCCGACGGGTCCTTGTAGTTGTCCTTGATCCCGTTCAGGTTCGACTCGGCCCAGACCTTGTACTCGCCCGTCTTGTAGTTCGCGTTGGCCGTGTCCCACATCGAGGCGTTGGTGCCCTTGCCCGCAACGAGCATCGAGGACGAGGTGACCGGAACGACGAGGCTGTTCTGGGCGCCCGTGTTGTCGATCAGCGACGCGTAGACGTTGCCCGCCTTGTCCTTGACCTTGATCGTCACGCCCGCGGCGGTACCGCGCTGCGAGTAGACGGAGTCGAGGTTCGAGTCAATGCGGAACGAGAGCAGCCGGCCGGCCGTCACGGTCTTGCCCGTAACATCCTTGTTGGACTGCACGTCCCAGACGCGCACGTTGAGCGAGGGGTCCTTGACGTTGATGGCCAGGGCACGGTTGTTGTTCAGGTTGTACCAGGCACCCGCACGGGTTCCCGGAACGACGTTGAACGCCTTCGCGCTCGAGACGATCAGCGTGTCGTCAGGCGAACTCGTCGCGACGTTCGACCCGGCCTGGAACCAGCCCAGGGTCGTGCCGTCGGCAACGCCCAGCGCCGAGAGGTCAAGACCATACTCGCCGATGAAGACCGTGTCGCCCGCCTTCAGGATCGCCTTGGGGTTCCCAACAGGAATGCCCGTCGGAACGACCGTCGGCACCGTCGGCGTGACATTGCCCGTCGGCGTCACCGTGACATTGCCCGTCGGCGTCACCGTGACGTTGCCTGTCGGCGTGACGACGGTCGGAACCGTGAGCGTCGGGGTGACGTTGCCGCCCACCGCGAAGGTGCCCTGCGTCGCGACGGCCGACGCCGTCATGTCGGTGAAGTTCGTCTCGTCGACACCGGTGTGACCGCGGACATGATCGATCGTCACCGTCAGCGGCGAGGAGCCCGTCGTGAGCGGCTTGAAGTTGATGTCAGCGATGGCGATCTTGCCGTTGCCATACTTGTTCGTCAGGTCAGCCATCTGGAGGAAGAGCGAGTTCGTGCCGTTCGGCGTTGCCGAAACGGAGTTCCCGACCTTCCAGTCAGTGCTGATGTAGCCAAGAACGGCGCCGTCCCACTTCGCAGTGACCCACACGTCGTCAGCCTGCGGCTGCCACGTGTTGTCCATGTAAAGGGTTGCAACGCCAATCTGGCCCACGTCGGCAGACTTTGTCTGCTCGAGAGAAAATGTTCCCACGCCCGCTGCGCTCGCCAGTCCGACGACTGCGAGGGAGAGCATGAAGAACAGTGCCAGATGCTTCGTAAATCTCATGAATTCACCTACTCGTAATGGTTCATTACGCATGATACAGCAGTAAGATACCTCTCAAAAATCAGCATTCTTTCTTTAAAAACCTTCTCAAACGCATCGGAGGAATTCGGAGAAAATGGATGGGCGGAGCGTCATTTCATGTCCATGTGGCCCATATATCCGCGTAAAATATTGGATTCGGTATCTGCCTGTCGGGATGCCGGCTTCCGGGGAGGCTTTTGCTCGTCACGGCCGGGCAGGTGCGGCAGGGGCCGCGGTCCCGCCACGCGGATCGACCGCGATCCTTCATGTCGGGTATTAATACCCGGTCCCGGCATAGTGTACGGGGGGAAATGAGAGGGGGAAGGGACGATGCCCTGCTCTCGGCCCGGCGGACCGAGACCAAGCAGTCGGCGGCGGAGAACGGCCGCGAGGTGAATGTCGGGAGCGTCGTCAAATCGATGGGGCTGGTCTTCGGCGACATCGGTACGAGCCCGATCTACACGCTGGCCGTCATCTTCCTCACGACGCCTCCGACCGAGCAGAACATCCTCGGCGTCCTCTCCCTGATTATCTGGACGCTCATCCTGATCATCACGGGCCAGTACGCGTGGCTCGCCATGAGCCTTGGCAAAAAGGGAGAAGGTGGAACCATCGTGCTCCGCGAGCTTCTCATCCCGCTCCTTCGGAAAGGTCGGACCGCGAGTTTCGTCACGCTCGTAACCATCCTTGGCATCTCGCTCCTGATGGGCGACGGCGTGATCACCCCTGCCATCAGCATCCTCTCGGCTGTCGAGGGGCTCGAGCTGATCCCAGGCCTCGAAGGGCTTGCCCAGGGCACACTCATCCTGATCGCCGCTGTCATCGCCATACTCCTCTTCTCCTTTCAGCGCCGCGGCACCGAACGTGTCGCTTTCACGTTCGGGCCGATCATGGTCGTCTGGTTCGTGGTACTGACCCTCTCCGGCCTCGTCTCACTCGTCCAGGCTCCGTTCATGGTCGGCGCATTCAACCCGCTCGCCGGCATCGCCTTCCTCGGCGGCCATGGGATTGCCGGCTTCTTCGTCCTCTCGTCGGTGATCCTCTGCGCGACCGGCGGCGAAGCTCTCTACGCCGATATGGGCCACCTCGGGGGCGCCCCGATCCGGCGGGCGTGGGCATTTGTCTTCGTGGCGCTTGTGATCAACTACCTCGGTCAGGGGGCCTTCCTGCTCCGGCACCAGCAGCCGGGCAACCTCCTCTTCGAGATGTTCTACGCCCAGGCCCCGCTCGTCTACATTCCTCTTCTCGTGCTCTCTATCGCTGCGACGGTGATCGCATCGCAGGCCATGATCAGCGGGATCTTCTCGATCGTCTACCAGGGGATCACGACCCGGATCCTGCCGATCTTGAAGATCGATTATACCTCAAGCGAGCTCCGGTCGCAGATCTACATTGATATCGTAAACTGGCTCCTGCTCGTGGCCGTTCTCCTCGTTATGGTCGTCTTCAAAGCCTCCTCGAACCTCGCTGCCGCGTACGGTCTCGCCGTCACCGGGGATATGGCCCTGACCGGCACCCTGATCACGAGCATCCTCTTCCTGCGCGGCCACCGCGGCAAAGCCCTCATCGCCGCGGGGATCACGATGATCGATATCACGTTCCTGCTCGCGACCCTGACCAAGCTGCCCGCAGGGGCTTACTGGTCCCTCGTCCTCGCCGCGGTCCCGTTCTCGATCATCGTGATCTTTCACTTCGGCCAGAAGCGGATCTACCGGTACCTCCAGCCGATCCCATTCCAGCGGTTCCTGAACGATTTCCGGGAGGTCTACGCGGCCAAGCCGAAGATCGAGGGGACGGCACTCTTCTTCGCGCGCGACTTTCAGCAGGTGCCGCCGTATGTCGGCCTGACCATATTCGAGAACAATATCATCTACGAGGACAACGTCCTCGTCTCGATCAGGACTCTCGACCGCCCATTCGGGATCTCGTGGGAGTTCAGAAAAAGCCCGGTGCCGGGCATCCGGCTCTTTGAGGTGCGTTCGGGATACCTCGAGATGCTCGACGTGGTTGCGATCTTCAGGGAGGCCGGCATCCAGGAAAAGACGATCTTCTACGGCCTCGACGAGATCGTCTCGACGAACATCGTCTGGAAGGTCTTCGCCCTGATCAAACGACTCTCGCCGTCGTTTGTCCAGTTCTACAAACTGCCGGCGAACCGGATCCACGGCGTAGTTACGCGGGTCGAGCTCTAGATCCGGCCGCGATGTGCCGGCCTAGAGAATACCCGTGCCCGCCGTTGAGGCCGAGCGGGACACTACGCCCCGATCGCTCTCCCCGGGCAGAACCGGCATCGGGACCGGACTCGCGCCCTCGACCATCTCGCCGACGGGGAGAACGCCGAGGACACTGCGGCCCCCGTTCGAGAGAGCCGGCATCACGAGGGCCATGCCGGAGCCGTCGACAGCGAGGACTCGGAATCCGTGAGTCCGTGCCCAGGCCGTTGCCGGCGCAGGTACCGGCGCCGACGGGATGGCGGAGAAGATGAGGAGCCTACCGAGCCGGATGGAGCGGTCCTGTGCGCTGGCCTGCGCGCCGTGCTCGAATCGCAACAGGTTCCGCCCGAGGCGCTCGACATGCATCGACTGCGGCACGAAACGCTCGATTCGGTCTATCAGTACCTGCTGTTCCATCGTGGGCTCGGGCGCGCCGGGCTGTAGCAGGCGTACCTCTCTCGCTTGGGACGGGGCAGAACGCGTGGATGCGATCCCGACAGCGGGCTCTCCTGACGGCCCGAGGCCGGCGTACGATCCGACCAGCGCAATGCCGGCCACGCCCGAGATCCCGAGGAAGATAAAGAGCAGATAGCTCAGCCAGCGCGGCAGAAACGACGAGCCTGCGACGTCCTGAGGTCCGGAGATCGGGAACGGCGCCTCAGTCTCGGTCGGGCTCGGGACCGGCTCGACTCCGTACGCGCCGGGCGGAATCTCGAACGTCGGCGACTCAACCACCTCTGCCGTGATGTACGGCATCGCCACCTGCGGGTCCGTCGGCGTTACGTTCGTGAGGTTGGCCGGAACCTCCCAGGTCGGGGTCGGTTCGATGGTTTCCAGCAGAGTCGGACCGGTGTAGGGCGTCATCCCCGGATCGATGTCTTGCGTCCGGTATTCTGTCGGGTAGTAGTATTCATACGTCGTGGCGTTCGGCCAGGGCGTGGAGAACGTGGCGTTCGGAGAGTCCGTCGGCGAGGGCACCGTCAGGTTCTGTTCGGCCGTTGGGGCGGGGATGTCCTCCGTCGGAGCCTCCGTCGTTCTGCTCGTGACGGTCATCGATGGCTGTGGCGTGGTCGCCTTCGTCGGCGCCGCGGTGGTCCTCGCGGCGGTCGTAGAGGGGCGTGGTGTCGCCGTGCGGACGGTCGGCGATGTCGCAGACCGGGAGGTCTGCGTTGCGGCCTTCGAAACGGCCGTGGAAGTTATATCGGCGGACACGCCGGCCACCGTCGGGAGGGTCGACTGCGCCACCGCCAGCGAGGAGGAAGCCCTGACGGTCTGGGACGCGCCCCATGTCGCGGCCGGCGTGGCTGCCTGAACGGCGCAGACGCAGAGGCCGACGACAGCGAAGAGGAGGAAGACGGATTTCATGAACGGTCTCACGGTGCATCTCCCGTGGGGAAGGGCGCGGGACGGCGGAAAGCGTACCGCCCCGATTATCATAGTGAAT
>DUGU01000175.1 GCA_013331215.1 Methanoregulaceae archaeon | reverse complement strand
ATTTACCCCTCCTAAGTGATAGGAGTTGGTGGTTAAAATGACACTATACCCTTCTTTTAAAACAAGTTAAAAGGTAAATAAAAAACGTGTTATCGCCGTTAGGACCCATAATTCATGAAGAGGTATCCCCTTTGACGGTCGTCTGACCCAATCTTCAAAATGCTCTTTTCCATTCAAGGTTTTTCACAGAACACCTTTTGCGAGGGCTAATGATCGATCAAAGGATCGATCATGAGAATACTATCCCTCATCGTGATGCTGATGATCGGAATGACATCGTTGATCTCGATCACCGGTGCGACGGACATTCAAGCGACAAACAGATATGTTGTGACACCGGGCTACGACCAAGAAAAAGTAGATGTCGCATCGCAGTATTCCGGAACAATTCAGCAGGGTCAATGGATCTGGAACTCAAAGTATCTCTTTATGGGAGTATGCCAGCTCCCCGTCGACCTCAACTGGACCTCAACTGGGGTAGTTCCTCCGATTCCCTCACGCTCACGGTCAGCGCTCCCGATGCATCACTCGGACCCTATCACGACGGGGACGACGGACGCATCGATGGTCGAATCTATCTCGTGATCACGAAGTCGTCGGGGCTGACACCCGGTATGTGGTATTTCGGTATTTTCGGCGAACGTGTTGCAGGAGTACGGGGATATATATTCAACGTTTGATTGAAATCAACACCTTTTTCCGATCCCGGGACGACCATCCATCGATGAATCGAGTGGGGATGGTGCTGCTGATACTCTGCGTGTCCTTCCTCATCGCCGTGGGCGGCGCCGAGTCGTACGTGGTGGAATCCGGTTACGCCCACCCGGAAGTGACCAGTCCGCCGGGCGAGGTCAGGGAAGTACCGTTCTATTCCCTGCCGCTGCATACCATCCTCGGTGTCGGCGCCGCTCTCGTCTGTCCGGCTCTGCTCCCCCTTATCGATCTCCTCTTCAGCCTGAGCATGCTGGCCACGTTCGGCATCCGCCGGCTGAACCGGAGAAACGTCCTCGAACACGAAGGACGAGCGGCAGTTTATCAGTGCATCAGGACAGAACCGGGGGTACGGTTCACCGAGATCCTCGCCATGACCGGCCTCAATCGCGGGACCGCCGAGTACCACCTGCATGTACTCGAGCAGACCGGGAAGATCAGGCCCCTGAATTCCGCCGGCTATGTCGACACCTTGAATCCTGCAATCTCCGATGTCGAGACCCGGCTTCGCGTTGCCGTTCGCTCGGAGACCGCACGAAAGATCCTCGAGCATGTAGCTCGCCGTAAAGACATTGCCCGGACTACTCTTAGAGACGAACTCGGTCTTCCCGGGCCGCTCCTCTCGTACCATCTCGAACGGCTCGTCGATGCCGGGATCGTGAACCGTGAAAACCGGGGCCGCACGGTCTGGTATTCGATGCCCGACAATATGTGCGAACGTATTAACGAATCGATAGGCCATTGGAGAGTAGACAGAACAGCGCTCGACCTTCGGTACGCCCGTTCTTAAAAGCCTATGTCCACAGAGGAGGATCATCTCGTCGTGGCATTCCGCGTGCGCTGACCCTTCGGCCATTCCCACGTCCTGGACCTCGGCGCCGCACGGGGCGAAGCCACAGAAGGATCCGTTCACGGATAGAAATAGCCAGATTCGGGAAGGTCGGGAAAGAAGACTTAATGCGGCGGGCGCGCCCACCCAACGGACATGGACGGCGGGGCGGGAGAGGTGGCGCGGGTCCGGTTCGGGATGCCGGACCTGGCTGCCCTCCGGGAAGACGGCTACACCGCCGTCGACATGCACGTCCATACGGAGCACTCGGACGGCCTGATCCGGGTGAAGGACGCGCTCAGGCGCGGACGCCGGATCGGTGCAGCCTTCGCCGTCACGGACCACAACGCGGTCTCGGGTGCCATCGCGGCGGTGCGCGAAGCAGGCCCGGACCAGATCGTCGTGCCAGGGATCGAGGTGTCGGCCTCGGAGGGGCCGCACCTGCTCCTCTACTTCCACACCCTCGACGATCTCGTCGACTACCACGATTCGGTGATCGCCCGGGCCCTCGGCGGATGCCCGCACATGGCGACCACGCTTCCGACTGCGGACGTGCTCGCCGGGCTCGAGGGGCGGGACGCCTTCGCGGTTGCGGCTCATCCCTTCGGCTACCTCTTTCTCTGCCGTGGTGTCTGCAAGGCGATCGCGGCCGGCGAGCTCGCGCCAGAGGTGCTGCTCCAACTCGACGGACTCGAGGGGATCTGCGGCGGCATGACCAGGTCCCAGAACGACCGGGCGGTGGCCTTCGCGCGCGAACACGCGCTCGCCCTGACCGGCGGTACGGACGCGCACCTGCTCGGCGAGATAGGGCGGGTCGTCACCGCGGCCCGGGCCGATTCGGTCGAGGAGTTTCTGGACGCGGTCCGGTGCGGCGACGCCCTCGTCTGGGGGCAGGAGAAGTCGATGATCGAGAAGACGGTCCAGGCCACGGCCGTGCTCCCGCAGTACGCGCCGTACATCGGCCCCTCGCTCGGTGTCCACTATCGCCAGAACCTGCCGAGAGCGCTCCGGTACCTGCGCCGGCGGCGGTGACCGGGCTCGCCTGGATCGATCACATCCCCCGGAGGGGCCGCTTCCAGGGCGGCCATGAACCCGGCGGGATCGTCCGTCCCGATCCGGCGCCGACGGCCGTCGGAAATGACGATCTCGACAGCCTCGGAGCCTGAGACGTTGTACAGCCACCCGCCCGGCGTGAGATGGATGCCCCAACCGTACCACCAGGGATTCCGGACGACCTGCCATGCCCGTACGCGGTCGAGCGGCCAGGCGTAGCGCACGAGCCCCAAGCCGAACGCGATCCGAAGGACCTCGTGGTCGACCACGACGGTCAGGGAGGAGAAGAGGACGAAAACGACAGCGAGCACGGCCAGCACGGGGGTCGCGATCGCGAGCGCAATCGGATCCCTTCCCGCGAACGCCGCGCTGCCGACGATCAGGGTGATGGCGACGGTCCCGCCGAAGATGAGCAGGAGCAGGTCGGCGCGCTGGGTATGCCGGTATCGAACCTGGCGAAGAGATGCGTCAGACGACATAGTCGATCACGATCACGACTGCGTAGAGCGCCATGGCAAGGTGAAAGAGCGAAAGCAGGCGAAGGCCCGCGGACTCTTCGGGATGGCGGAGAAGGCCGATGCTCGCGACCATGACGCAGACAAGCCCGGCAACGAGCCCGACGCGGGCGATTGGGCCGAGCACGGCGGCGAAGAGGATGGCCGCAACCGCGTGGAGGAGCGCGAAGATGAGGACCCAGCGCGCCGCCCCGGTCATGCCGTAGAGCACGGGGATTGTCTTGAGGCCGCGGGCCCGGTCGTTCGTGATGTCCGCGATGTCGTTGGCGCCGAGATGGGCGAGTGCGTACGGATAGAAGAAGACGAAGTAGAGCAGGGCCGTTGCGTCGGGAAGGCCGAGCACGAGGTATCCTGCGACCGGAAAGAGAGCGAAGTCGGTCCGGCCGACAATCTGAGCGAACGGGTACCGCTGCCGGCGCTTGCCTATCTGGTACGCGTACTCGGCGAGGTAGCTCCAGCCCATGATCGTGAGGATATACAGGTTGTGCGGCCACGGCAGGGTAAGGATGAGTGCGGCCGCTCCGAGAGCGAGCAGAAGCATCACCAGCCGGGCCCGCGCGGGAGAGACCGTGCCCTCGGCCAGAGGGCGGGTACCGAAGGGCCTCCAGTACCGGGTCAGGCGATGGTCCACGTCCATCCGGTCGAGGTCCCGGTCGACGTAGTCGTTCAGGACGAGGCCGCCCGTGAACCCGAAGAGCGCGATCAGGGCCGCAGTCGCGAGGACGCCCCAGGTGAACCCCGCGTAGGTTCCGGCTGCGAGCAGGGTGCCCGAGCAGAAGAGGAGGACCCA
>DUGU01000126.1 GCA_013331215.1 Methanoregulaceae archaeon | reverse complement strand
CTCGGGCCACGCAGGCCGCGAGCGTCCGGTCGAGCTCGGTCGTGGCGAGGTCCGTGATCCGGCGCGCATATTCGGCGAGGGCCGGGTCCTTCGACTTGATCGCGGACGCCGCCCGCTTCGCGAACCCCTCGGCGTTTCGGCGCGAGTTGACGAAGACCAGGCACTGGCCGCCTTCGGCGATCGTGTCGAGGCAGAGGTTCAGGTCGTCGGACTTCGAGGCCGTCGCGTCGAGCTCGCGGCAGCCGTCGTGAAACCGGATCTGTCCACGATAGTACACCCCCTGCCGGAGTCGGACGGGCCGCCAGTCCGAGGCGACGAGGCCCGCGTCGAGCCATTCAGCAAGCGTTCCCGGGTTGCCAATCGTGGCCGAGAGTCCGATCAGCTGGAGCGAGGGATTGAGGCGGCGGAGCTTCGCGATCACGAGCTCGAGGGTCGCGCCGCGGTCGGGCGAGCCCACCAGGTGAACCTCGTCCACGACGAGCAGGGTCACCTCGGCCAGCCAGGGGGTCCGGTTCCGGAGGAGCGAGTCGACCTTCTCCGAGGTCGCGACCACGATCTCGTTCCGGCCCAGATAGTCGTCGCGCCGGTCATAGTCGCCGGTCGCAATCCCCACGCGGGCGCCCGCCGCAAACTCGGCGTACTTCTCGGCCGCGAGCGCCCGGAGGGGGACGATGTAGAGGCACTTGCCGCCGGCCGCGATCGCCCGGTGCATGGCCAGCTCGGCAACGAGCGTCTTGCCCGAGGCCGTCGGGATCGCGACGAGCAGGTTCTTCCCGTCGAGCAGGCCCTGCTCGACGCAGGCCGCCTGCGGCGGGTAAAGCTCGGTGATCCCGTGCGCGGCGTGCCGCTCGATCAGCGCGGTCGGGACCGGGAGGTCGGCGAGCTTCACGCTGACCCCTTTATCGCGAGTGGAACGGCGAACGGATGGCGCCGGTTCGCCTGATCGATGTCAAAAAACAAGGTATTGGTCTCCAGTGGAACCGCTTCCCAGAGATCGTCTCTCGGGCGGATCAATAATAGTAGCTGAGCATGTCGGCCTTGGCCTCTTTCCGTTTCCGATCGAGAAACGTGAAAACCGACTCGTGCGGGACGCCGCGGAGCAGCATCTCGATTGCGGTCCGGGCGTCCTTCACCTGGTCGGGCAAACCGATGATGGCCACGGTCTTGCCCTGGATCGAGAGGTGGGTGCCGGTCATATGCTCGATCTGCTCGCGCGCCTTCCCCTCCCGGCCGATCACCCGGCCCCGGATCCGGTCGAGCTGGCGCGGGCTCTCGGCGAGGCCGGAGAGGTCGATCTGCTCGAATATGAGGTCCTCGTCCATGAGGAGCGCAAACGCGTTCTCGGGCGAGAAGCCGCGCCCGATCGCCTGCACGACCGAGCCGGCCAGGAGTACCTGCACCGGGTCCTCGCCCTCGACGGCGACGAGTCCCTCCTCCG
Source organism: Methanoregulaceae archaeon (assembly GCA_013331215.1). GTDB lineage: Archaea > Halobacteriota > Methanomicrobia > Methanomicrobiales > Methanospirillaceae > UBA288 > UBA288 sp11384u. The sequence continues at coordinate 6,309 of DUGU01000126.1, read as the reverse complement.
AGTCGATGGTCAGGACGCTCGCCGTCCGCTCCTCGATCGCCCGCTTGGTCTCTCCGCCCTTTCCTATCAGAACCCCGATCCGGTTCCCGGCAATCTTGAACTCCTGCTGCATGCTCCTCCTAATGCTCCCGCTCTCCCGCGAGGACCGCCTCGAGCGGAATCCCGGTCGTCTCGGCAAAGACCTCGAACTCGGACCGGACCTCGCAGCGCTCCGCGAAGTAGCGGTTGATGTTCCGGATGTCTCGCATCAGGAACCGATACGCCTGCGGATGGTCCGGGGTCACGGACTGGCCCATGTCGATGACGTATACCTGATCGCCGACGAGTATATTAAATTCGCTGAGGTCCGCGTGGACGAGCTTCGCCTCCTGGTAGAGGCGCCGGATGAACTCGACCACCCAGGCGTAGGTCGCGGCCGGGTCTTCGGGCGCGGCGTCCTTCAGGCGCGGGTACGGCCGCTCGTCCTTTCCGAGAAACTCGAGCAGGAGGATATTGCGGTCGAACGCGAGCGGCTCGGGGACGGCGAGGCCCGCGTCGTGGGCCCGTTTCAGGTTCGAGAACTCCTTTCGTGTCCAGGTGAAGATCACCTCCTTCCGGGTCTTCCTGACGGACGAGAAGCGCCGGTCGCCGACCAGGTACGCGCTCATGGTGTTGAAGTTCGCGGTCTGGATCCGGTAGATCTTGATCGCGACATCGCGCCCCCCGGCCTCGGCCAGGTACACGTTCGCCTCCTTGCCGGTCGAGATCGCCCCTCCGATGGCGTCGAGCTTCTTCTTGTGGACGAGCTTGTACAGGGCGAGGAAGGTGACCTCGTCGAAGACGTCGTCGCGGACCTTGAACTCGTTGGCGTCCTTGACCCGGACTCCGAGCGCCTGAAGCTTCTGATCGAACCGGTCCTCGTCTTCGCGCGCCACGCCGATCACCCGAGGTACTCGCGGACCGGCCGGAGGAGTTCGACCATCGCTTCGCCCGCAGCCTTCTTGAGGTCGGCCGGGTGCACCTCGCCGTTCGCAAAGGCCGTCGCGAGGGCGTCGTACGAGTCGAAGGCCCGGTCGCCCCCGAACCGCTCCGGCCGCCGGATCTCGAGGGTGCTCTGCCGCGGAAAGACATGGTACTGCAGCACCTGGAGCACGGGGTTCTCGGCCACCTCGGGCGGGCAGAAGGCCTTCTGCATCTTCTTCCGGATCGCGTCCTCGGCGTCCGCGACCGAGATGTAGTTGCCGGCCGACGAGGACATCTTCTTGCCGTCGAGCCCGTTCAGGATCGGGGTGTGGAGGCAGACGGGCGCCCGGTACCCGAGCTCGGGCAGATATTCGCGCGCGAGCATGTGGATCTTGCGCTGGTCGATCCCCCCGACGGCCGCGTCGACCCCGAGGGCCATGATGTCGACCATCTGCATGAGCGGGTAGATCATCTGCGAGACGGTCGGGGCCTCCATGGCTCGCCCGACCTCGTCCATCGAGCGCCGCGCCCGGGCGAGCGTGACCGACTGCGAGGCCTGGAGCACGGGGACCACGTAGTCGCGATCGAGCTGGAGCTCGGTCCCGAGGACGTACTCGACGCCCATGAGCCCGAGCCCCTCGAAGCAGCGCCGGTTGTACTCGGCGAGCTCGCGGACCTCGTCCATCGTGCCCTTCCGGTTCAGGAACGCGTGGAGGTCCGCGAGGAGCACAACGACCTCGAAGCCGGCCTGCTTGAGGTCGAGGAGCTTGTTCACGGTCACCATGTGCCCGAGGTGGACCTCGCCCGAGGGCTCGTATCCGGCGTATACCCTCTTTCTCGGCGCCTGGAGGAGCTCGCGGAGCTCCTCGTCGGTCACGACCTCGACCGTGTTCCGCGTCGCAAGGGTATACGCATCCATGCCAGTACCTGGGGCGAGGCAGGGCTTAGCGTTATTTGTGGCGTCGGGGCCGCACGGCGCCGCGCCGTCCGATCCACCATGCACACCGGAAAGCGGAGCCCACGCTGGACGCGGTACCCTTTCGGAAGAAAAAGGATAAGTCGGAGATCCTATTTGACCGCGACGAAGCCGAGCGCCTCGTTCGTCATCCGGACCGACTCCTCGGCCGGAACGTCGGAGCACATCGCCCGGATCGCGTCCACGTTCTCGACCACGACATCGGCCTCCTGGTGGATGGCCTGGAAGAGCCAGAGTTCGTTCTCCACGACCGAGACCGACTCCTCGAAGATCCCGTTCTCCCACATATCCGAGCGGGGCCGGTTCAGGTCCGACATGTGCTCCCTGAGCTGGGCCGTCGACGCGATCCCGGCGGGCTTCCGGACCAGGCCCAGGCGTGGGTGGGCCTCGATCAGCTCGAGCACGCGCTCGCGGGTCGCGGGCTGCTTCAGGGTCATCTGGAGCACGTGCATGTGCATGAAGGTGGTCGGCACGATCATCGCGGCCGTCGTGATCTTGATATGGTGGAGCACGGACTGGACGTCCGGGCCGTGGTGGCTCGGAAGCGTGACGGGGTCGAGGACGATCGCGTCGACCGGCCCGCGCTTGATGTCGCCGGGGTCCGAGGCACGCCGAACCATCACGGCCCTGACCATCTCGACGCCGAAGTCCTTGTCCATCTCGTGGATGATCCGGACCAGGCCGGTCGTGTTGCACGAGACCACCCGCGTGAACTGCCGATCCTTGGCCTCGGCGTAGTTGACCGAGGAGTTGAACGAGAACCCGGTCGTCGTGTGCTTCTCGCCGCCCTGGTAGATCGCGCGGACCTTGTGCTCCTCGTACATGGGCTTGTTCTTCAGGCCGACCCCGCCCGGCGTCGCGTCGACCACGACGTCGGCCTTCTTGATCATCTCGACGACCGTGCCCGCGACGGGGACCCCCGCGTTCTCGAAGTCGGGCCGCTTGGTTATGTCCGCGATGAAAAGCGGGTACCCCCGGTCCTTCGCGATGTAGGCCTCGGCGTTCATCGAGGTCTTCGAGACGCCGACGATCTCCATGTCGGGCTGTGCTGCGACCGCGTCGGCGACGCGTTTGCCGATGGTGCCGTATCCGTTGATGGCGACTTTGATGGTCATGCCTTCCCCCGTGAGGACCTCATGCCTGCGCACCCTACGGACACCGCCGGCGCCGGAGCACGCTCCTGAGGACACTATCAACTTCAGGACACGGGATTATTTAAAGAGTTCTCATTCTCTCGCGCTCCCGCGTGCGCGGCCAGAACCGCCCGGTTCGCGCCGCGTACGTCCGGTAGGCTGTACCGTATCGAGCCTCTAAAACAGCTTCCTTGCGCCGCGCGACCGCGATCTGAGCCGGAACCGCGAGCAGGGCCAGCAGGGCGAGGAGGTTGAGGGTCAGAGGGAAGAGGCCGGAAAATGCGAACACGTAGCCTATGTACATCGGATGGCGTACAAGGGCGTACGGCCCTGTCGTCGTGAGCGCTCCGGGTTCTATCGCGCGGAGGGACCAGAAAGCCAGGACGAGCCCCACCCCGAGCAGAATCGGGCCGGCCAGCTGCACGGCCGTGTCGCCGGGAAAACGGAGCTGGAGCACCGAGCCGGTGAGAAGGTCGAGCCGGCCGAGCAGGTAGAGCATGGGGTATGCGACCGTCACCAGCACGAAGGCGCTAAGACCTGCGAATCCGAGGGCGGGGAGAGCCCCTGCGGGGCCTATCGTTTCGTGATCGTGGGGAAGTTTCCGTACATCCCACACGTTCCTGATAAGCAGGAGAAGGACGACGAGCGCAAGGACACTCGCCACGACGGATTCGGGAAGCATCATGGAACCGTAGGCCGGTCACGGAGATAACGCCGGCGCCCGTCAAAGGTAGTCGGCCTGCACCGCCACGACCTCCGCAGAGTCCTTCGCGGCCGCGTATCGGGCGAGGAGCTCCGCGTTCAGGGTGAGGAAATGCGGCCCCCATTTGAACGCGGCCATCAGTGCAGCGGCCTGCTCGGGCTCGCCGAGGATATAGCAGGCCGCCGCGAGCGCCTCGGCAGAGGAGAGCCGGAGCGGCCGTCCGTAGTTCGTCGGGTTCGCCGCGACGAGGTACGGGAGGGCGCGGTGGTGGCGCCACGCGCCGAAGACTCCGGCGTCGAGCACCTCCCAGGAGCAGTCGAGGGCCGCGATCGACCGGATCGGGCCACCGTTTTGGGGCGCATCCGCGGGCGACACCGCCTGCTCCGCGGTCGGGTCGAGGATGAGGCTCGAGCGCGGTACCTGCCCCGGCCGGTCCACGATCCTGACCAGCCCCGACTTCGCGAGCCGGACCGCGGTGCACTTCTTCGGCGCACAGGTGTTGTCACGGTAGGCGACGAGGGGGATCATCTGATACCGGGTTGGCACCCACCCTCAATCAATGTACGTGCTCGCCGCTCCATGCCTGCTCGATCCGTCGCTCCGGGCGGAGGGGATCACCTCGGACGCGGACCGTGCGATCTACGCCCGGGCGCTCGAACGGTGCCGCGAGTTCGGGATCGAGGTCGTGTCTCTCCCCTGCCCCGAGACGCTCCATCTCGGCTCTCCGCGTCAGCCCGGGCCGCTCGCGGGGAGGCTCGACACCCCGGCCTTCGCCGCACTTCTCGACGGGCTCGAAGTCGGCGTCCGGGCCATCGTCGTCGAGCGGGGCCCTCCGCTCTGTCTGATCGGCGTCGACTCGTCCCCCTGCTGCGGAGCGACGCGGCACTTCTTCGACGAGACCCGGCACCCGGGGCGTGGCTGCTGGCTTGCCCGGTTCCCCGAATTACCGGTCGTCGACGCGGCTGCATTCTCGCGGTACCACATCTACCTCGCGGCTCCGCTCTTCTCGGCGGCCGAGCGTTCGTTCAACGAGGCTCTCGCTTTCTTCCTCCGCACACGGCATTTCCGGGTCTTTGTGCCGCAGGCGCAAGGGGATGACTGTGCCGCGCGGAGCCCGGCAGCGATCCACGTCCTCTTCGACCGGCTCGTCGCGGCCCTGGACGGGGCCGATATCGTGGTCGCCGTGATCGACGGGGCAGACGCGGACTCGGGCGTAGCCTGGGAGATGGGGTACGCGTACGCGCACTGCGTCCCCGTGATCGCCCTGCGCACCGACTTCCGTCGGGTCGGCGATTGCGAGTCCGCGAACCTGATGCTCGAGTGCTCGTCCGCAGTGGCCGGGTCGTTCGACGAGCTGGCCGCGCTGCTCGGGTCGGTGCAGCCGAAAGAAGGGGGGTAGGGTTACCAGACCTCGGCGTAGGCCGTGTTGACGTAGATATCTTCGAGCCGGGCTTTGTGTCCCCGCTCCATCGTGGCGAGCTCGGTGAAGAGCTTCTTCTGCTCCGCGCCCTCGGATACGTTCGCGAGGGCCGTGTACATCTGCATCGCCTCGAGCTCCTTCTTGATCGCGACCACAAGCCCGTCGACGGGCTTCATGTCGGGGGTCAGGGGCGGCGTGGGGATCGAGTCGCCGACTTTGTAGTCCTTCGTTGTGGAGAACCCGAGTGAGGCCACATCCTTCGAGAGGAGCTTCTGGAGGAATTCACGGTGGCTGGTTTCCTCGCCCGCGAGCTCCCTGAAAAGCGACTTCAGGTTCTCATCCCTGACCTTCTCCGCGACCGAGTTGTAGAACGAGTAGGCCTCGACCTCGCGATCGATCGCCATCGAGATAATGCGACGGTATTCTTCAGGATTCATGGCTAACGACAACCTCCGTTGTAACCAGTGTGTACTTCTTGACTCTATTTAAGGGGATTGTTTTCTTGCTGAGGAACGATCCCGGAGGAACATGAATGAGCCCGGTTGGTGCGGGTCGCTTATATTATCTAGAATTCAACTTCCTTCTTCAATGATATCAGTTCGACGGTCTGACGCTGATTGGAGCGGGTGCACCCCGGGATGCAGCCCTCGTGGCCGGCAATACCGGAAATTGCGGGAGGAGATACAGTAATGGCGCTGGACACGGGGACGACGGCTTGGATGCTCGTTGCGACCGCATTGGTGATCCTGATGACACCCGGGGTCGGCCTCTTCTACGGGGGAATGGTCCGGAAGAAGAACTTCATCTCCATGTTCGCGCTCTCGCTCGTCGCGCTCGCGTTTGTGAGCCTGCAGTGGGTGGTCGTCGGGTACTCGCTCGCGTTCGGACCGGATATCGGGGGGGTGATCGGCGACCTCTCGCGATTCGGGCTTGCGGGAGTCGGTCTCGATCCCGGGACGGGGACGTACCCGCCGATTCTCTTTGCGGCGTACCAGCTCGCGTTCGCGGCCGTCACGCTCGCCGTGATCACCTCGGCGGTCGCCGAACGGATCCGGCTCCCGGCATTCATCGTGGTCGCGCTCCTCTGGACCACTCTCGTATACGACCCGATCGCCCACTGGGTCTGGGGCGGCGG
>DUGU01000194.1 GCA_013331215.1 Methanoregulaceae archaeon | reverse complement strand
TGATCGTCCTCGACTCGCTGACCGAGCTCGCAGTCTCGTACTCGGACCCCGACGACTGGAAGGAGCTCGCCGCATACCTCCGTGGGCTCCAGAGGATCACCAAGCGGTGGAACTCGACGATCTACCTCCTGCTGACACAGGGGATCATCGACCGTAACCGCGTCCAGGAGATCGCGGATATCGCGGACTCGGTGGTCCTCTTCCGGTGGGAGGAATCGGTCGCGGCGCGACGGCAGCGGGTGATGTTCTTCGAGAAGTTCAGGGGAGTCATGACCCACCTGGAGGAGAACGACCTGGTCAAGTTCTCGATCAAGATCTCGCCTGCCCTCGGTTACGAGGTGAACAATATCCGACTGATCATCTGAGATGTCCGATACGGAGACCGATGAGCTCGAGAGGGTCCGAACAGGAATCACAGGACTCGACGAGATGCTCTTGGGCGGGCTCATCCGGGGGTCGATCGCGGCGATCGTCGGGAGTTACGGCACGGGCAAGACCACGTTCGGGCTCCAGTTCATCTGGGAAGGGCTCTGCCAGGGGGAGACGGCGATCTACATCTCGCTCGAGGAGTCCGAAGAGTCGATCGTCCGGTACATGAGGAAGCGGGGCTGGGACCCCGGGCCGTACCAGTCGTCCTTTATCGTGCTCAAACTCGACCCGACGAACTTCAACCTCTCGATCAACAGCATCCGGAACGAGCTGCCGTCCCTTATCCGGAAGTTCTCGGCGACGCGCCTGGTCTTCGACCCGATCTCGCTCTTCGAGGACCTCTTCGAGTCGGACGCGGAACGCCGATACGAGATGTTCCGCTTCGTGGAGCTGCTTCGCGACGAGCGGTGCACGATGGTGATGACCTCCGAGACGGACCGGGACAACCCGTACTCGAGCCGACACAACCTGATCGAGTACCTCGCCGATACGGTGATCCTGCTCCGGCACATCCACCCGAACCAGCGCTTTCGAGCCAAGGCCCTCGAGGTCGTGAAGATGCGCCGCTCGCGCCACTCGCTCGAGACCCGGATGTACGAGATCGGGGACGATCGGATCGAGGTCCTCTCCTAGGCGAACGTCGGGGAGAGGCGGCCCGAGGCCGTCTCACCGCCATGCCGGGTTCAGATACCAGTACGCCGCGTTCAGGTACGCGGCGAACGTCGTCCAGGCGAGGTACGGGACCAGCAGGTAGGCCGCGAGCGGATCGACGCGGTGGAACCGTTCGATGGTGCCGAGGATCGCGAGCCAGAGGGCGGCTATCCCCACGAGCGCGAGCCCGAGGGAGTGGAGCGCGAAGAAGAGCCAGGACCAGAGGACGTTGAGGCCGAGCTGGACGCCGAAGAGGGCGAGGCCGGTCTTTGCGGCCGGATGGTCGCGCCGCTGCCAGACGAGGAAGGCGGCGATTCCCATCAGGATGTAGAGGAGCGTCCAGACCGGGGCGAAGAGCCAGTTCGGCGGGTTCAGCGGCGGGCGAACCAGCGTNNCAGCGTCGCGTACCAGGTCGGGATGTTCGACATGGTCGCGACCGAACCGAGGAAGCCGGCGGCGAGGCTGCCGACGACGAAGACGGCGAGCGCGATCCATTCGACCGCGTTCCTGGGGAGCGTCATGGAGAGGACGTGGCCTGCGCGTATCTAATACCTACCGATCCGGAGAGCCCGGCGCCTCGGCGACTCGCCTGGTGGAAGGCGCAACAGTACCGCCGGATCATCTCGTCGGGCCCCAATCCCGGGGCGGGCATACCGCAATGGGGAAGCCCGCACCTCTTCTGCTATCGATGAGGGGTTCGCACTGTCCTGCCTCAGGTGACAAATGCAAACCCCAGGAAGTAGAGTACGACCACGATGATCACCCCGGCGATCCCGCCGATTGCCGAGATCAGGACGGACCAGATGTTGATCGCGATGTGCAGGCCGAAGAGCAGGTCCAGGAGCCAGAGAATCACGATCCCTACCACGGCGTTCACGATCAGGGCAGGAATGCTTTTCAGAACTTTGAAGAGTATGACCACGACGATGATCGCAAGGATCAGGCCGATGATTTCAGCTACAACCATGATGGAAGACTCACGGTCCCGGTATTTATCGGGATCGGCCGCCGCAGGCGGAGGCGCCGTCGGACCGGGTTCAGATATCCAGCCCGAGAAGGTGAAGCGCAACGAGCGCGACCACGCCGGGGAGACCGCCGAAGGCGCAGACGAGCACGGCCCCGAGCGTGATCGGAACCCCGGGCGAGAAGACATGGAGCCAGTCGAGTGCGAAGAGGACGACGACCCCCACGACCGAGTTCAGCAGCAGCGTCGTCGAGCGCCTCAGCACGAAATAGAGCACGGTCGCGACCGCGACCGCGGCGAGGATCGTCACCACGACGGCGAGCACGCCGTCACCCTACCAGCCGCTGGCCCGTGACCCGAAGAGCGGGCAGGACCATCTCGCCGATGTTCCGGGTCTCGGCCGAGACCCCCTCGATCGAGGAGAACAGGTCGAAGACGTTCCCGCCCCACATCGCGGTCCTCACCGGGGTCGTGAAGGCCCCGCCCTCGACGAACGAGGGGTTCGAGACCTCGACCGAGAAGTCGCCCGTGATCGTGTTCGCCGTGTGCGCCCCGACTACGGATCGGACGTAGATCGCCGGGTCGGCCATCACGTCCGTGACCGGCCCCTCGAGCACGAGCGTGTGGAAGCCGGTCGTGGGCGCGCCGCCGTACCCGCCGCGGACGGCCGATCCGGTCGTGGTCGCGCCGTAGCGATACGCGGTCCGCAGATCGTAGGCGAAGCCCGCGAGCACTCCATCCCGGATCAGGTCGAGCCGGTGCGTCAGGACGCCCTCCGCGTCGAACCAGGTGGCGCCCGGCCCCATGGGGCGGTGAGGGTCGTCATAGAGCGAGAGCCGCGGGTCCAGGATCCGCTCGCCGATCCGGCCCGCGAGTCGGGAGCGGCCCGCGTGGACGTTCCGGCCGACGAGCGCGGGCACGAGAACGGCCTCGAGCAGCTCGGCCAGCGCGAGCGGCGAGAGGACGAGGTCGTAGGTCCCGGTCGCAAGCCCCTCGCCGCCGACGCCGTGCGCGGCGAAGAACGCGGCCTGCTCTCCGACCCACTCCGGGTCGAGGTCGAGCCCGTGGCTCGAGGCGAACTCGAACCCGGTCGAGGTGCCGGCGATCGCCTCGACCGAGCAGGAGGCGTGGGTCTCCTCGTCCGCGTACCGGAGATCGTGGGTGTTCGCGACCTCGACCGTCGAGCGCGAGAGCCCGGCGGAGCCGGCCGTCACGGAGGCTTCCGGGTGGCCCGCGGCGCCGGCCTTCATGGCGTCGAGCAGCGCCGCGACCGTGTCCGGCGCGAGTGTCACGGCCGGGTCGAACGCAAGCGGCTCGGCCGGCAGAGCGACCGGCCCGGGCAGCCCATGCCAGGGCTGCGGGTCGGCAAGGCGCA
>DUGU01000156.1:1147-8557 GCA_013331215.1 Methanoregulaceae archaeon | reverse complement strand
CACCGAGGCCGAGCTGGCCGAGATCTCCTGAAACCCCCTTTTTCGATCGCAACCTCCATATCGCCGCGCCGCCGATCGCTTCCTCATGCGGCTGACCTATGTCGAGCACGCCTGCGTCCTCCTCGAGGGCTTGCGGCGGGTGCTTATCGACCCGTACGTGCTGAACGGGACGCTCCCCGAGGACCCGGACCTGGTGGTGGTCACGCACGGCCACAACGACCACCTGGGCGAGACCCTCCGCCTCGCCCGGCCGACGGTCACCACGAACGAGATCGCAAAGGTGCTCCAGCAGCGCGGCGTCCCGGCCGAGGGCCTCAACACGGGCGGCGGGATCGAGGTCGACGGCGTCCGGGTGACGATGACCCACGCCGTGCATTCGCACGTGCTCGAGATCGGGGCGGAGCGGCTCCCGGGCGGAGACGCGGCCGGCATGGTCGTCGAGATGGACGGCGTGACCGTGTACCATGCGGGCGACACGGCGCTCTTCTCGGACATGAAGGTGATCGGCGCCCTGTACTCGCCCGACGTCGCGCTCCTGCCTATCGGTGGCCGGTTCACGATGGACCCGGCCGCGGCGATGTGCGCGGCCCGATGGGTCGGGGCGCCGCTCGTCATCCCGGTCCACTACAATACGTGGCCGATCATCGCGCAGGACCCCGCACCCTTCAAGGAGGCGCTCGAGCGCACGACCGACATCCGCGTCGCAGTGCTCCGGCCGGGAGAATCTCTCGAGCTGGGTGATTCCTGACGCCGGAGTGCGGTTGCGGGCGGGGAGACGAAGCGAGGCCGATTCCGAGCTCGGGCGGGTGCGGGTCCGCTCGAAGTTGCCGTCGGGTCAGATTCCATACGAATCCTGACGCCGGCCCGAGCCGTCCCCGGTCCTCCCCTGTGGTGACCGGGGCCGGACGAAGTACCGGGATATTGAAAAATAGAAACCGTGCACGGTCCACGAATGGGTCTCAAAACTGGAGTTCCCGATCCGGGTATCCATACCTGATTACTCTTTTAGAGCGAGCATGGTGCTCTTCACCTTATCCGCCGCGGCCCGACCCAGCGATCGACTGACCGCGGGGTGCACGGCGGCGGCGAGTCGATTAACGTCCTCGACCGTCAGGGTGCCCGCCGTCTTCCCCAGGGGCACCCGGGCCTGCTGGGCAAGGATGGGGGGACGCCGATGGGACGAGCTCCTCGGTGACAGCATCGATGAGGTCGAGAATAAAGGTCATGCCTCTGCCCCCTCCTCGTCCTGCGACGGGGAGACCCTGCTCTTATTGGCGTTGATCATTCTTTGATGGGAAAGGACATGCTCGTCGATCTCCTCGGCCAGCTTCGGCAGACGGCTCATTTGTCTATGGGAACTGGGGTCGGCGCCAGCATAACGATACGATGTGATTCTGGGATCGGCCCTTTCAATTGATGTCTCTGTATCAATGTTTGTAACTATGCGTGACATTTATATATCATAGATTTATCAATGTAATTGTTCAGGCGAAACAAGTATGTAAAAAAGATATTCATTGATGAGGATTGATGAAGGAAGGGCCTCACGAACGTCCGTCAAGACTCCGATGGGTTTGAGGCTATCGAGCATTCCGAGCCTGATACTTACCGGGGCACGAGGGTCCATCCTCCGGGTATCTGACACGGTTACCAACACGCTATCAAGAGACCATCGGGTATGGGCGGGCGCGCCCGGTGAGAGCCTGGAATCATCGGGACGCAGTACTCCGTCTCGGTTCCGATGCCATTATCCGCAAAAGGAAAAACTGGAGTTCGCCGAAGACCTGCCCTTTGAGCGGCCCGGTACGACCATGTGATTCGACCGTGTCTCCGATACCGTAAAACGAGATCTGCATGAGTCGGGCTACGTCGGTCATCGCGAGCTGCACAGCACGGGCCGGGTCCCGTCCTCGGGGTCGCTATCGACTCGACACCTGATCCGCGATGGCGCAGCCCCGGTCGAACCGATACCCTTCAGTCCCATTGAAGACTCGAACGCGTTCGTCTCGACGGCGGCCCTCGGATCCGCTGTTCCCTTCCTTCCGCGGGGCGCCTCGGATCAAGGCAGTGGACGCTCCTCGACCTGATCCTCCGTCTCTTCGCCTATGCCCAGCAAGATCCGTCCGACCGCACTCCACTGCAGACGGACTTCGTCACGGTCGGCGCCGAGCATGACGAGGCTCCGCATCCCGATGAACATGGACGTGATGGCGACGGCAACAGACCTAGGGTCCGCACCCGGATGAATGAGTCCCTTCTCCTGCTGCCGGGTGATGCCTCGTGCGGCGTACTCCACTCCGGTCATGATCCCATTGGCCACGATCTCTTTGACCGCTCTGTTCCTTGTCGCGGCTGCAATAATCTCGAAGAATAGGGCGTTGAACTGGTCGTCGAGCTGCATGTACTGGTCGAAGAGGGCCGTCCACGACTCCAGGGGTTTGGCTTTCGGAAAGATGCGGATCGCAGCCTCGTAGTTCTGCTGCTGCATCTTGGCCATGAACGCGGCCAGGAGTTCGTCTCGCGTCTTAAAATAGAGATAGATCGCCCCCTTACTCACACCCAGGTGCGCGGCGATATCGTCCATGGTCGTATCGTGATAGCCTTTCGTGCCCATGACTTCGAGAGCGGCCACGATGATTTTCTTTCGCGCCTCATCTTTGTACTCAGGGACCACTTTGGGCATGTGCGTCGGTATTCTGTTGACACAGAACGAGATAAGATGACAGGTCGTTACAATAATGACGTTGAGAATGTTTTATTACGATCAGTAAGTATTGGTACGGTACATATGTGGAGATCGTGCGAACCCGAAAGCGCCACGATGGTTCCGGCAGGTCTGGTCGATAGGGCGACGCCCTTCGCGATGGTCGTCCTGGGGCTCCTGCTCGTATCGAACATCGTCGTACTGGGCGACAGCGCAGCCGCGGCCCGAATGTACTGGGATCTGTCGCCCGCCGCCGGGGATCTGCTCGTCGCCGGCAAGGTCCTGGTCTGTTTCACGACCGGGGTCCTGTTCCTTGTGGCTGGATACGGGATCATCCGGAAGGTGGATTGTCTGGCCCTCGCAGGAGTCGTCGGCGCAGCCCTCTTTCTCGGGTACTTCCTGGCCGAACTCATCCCGTGGGGCGGCTCGTATCTGCCGGTCTGGGTCGGGCTCCTCTCGTTCGGTGGAGCGATAGGGGCAATCAGCCTCTCTTCCTGAATGAGGTGGCATTCGAGCACGGCGGTGAACTGAAGTGGAACTCGTTTCTCACATCCATCGGGTTGACGGCGTCCAGGGGAACTGCTATCTGGTCGACCGAGATGGACTGGTCCTGATCGACACGGGACTCGTCCGCAATAGTAAGAAGATCCTCGCCTGCATCCGAGACGAGCTTGACCGCGATCCGCGCGACCTCGAACTCATCATCATCACCCACTCCCATGCCGATCATACCGGAAATGTCGCCGAGCTCCGGAGAGCGACCGGAGCCCGGGTCGCGGTGCATGAGGCAGATGCAGAATATCTCGCCGGAAGGGCAGCGATGCCACCCCTGACCGGGCTCCGCGGGCGTCTCCTCGCTCATCTGCTCTCCCTGTGGCCGGCCGAGCCGGTGGAACCCGACCTCCTGCTCCACGACGGCGACCGTCTCTCCGGATTCGAGTGCATCCACACGCCCGGCCATACGCCCGGGAGCGTCTGCCTTTACGACCTGACACTCCGGGCTGTCTTCTGTGGCGACGCTCTTCTGACGAAGAACGGGACCGTGAGAGGCCCGCCCCCCTCCGCAACCCCGGACATGGCGGAGGCGATGCGGTCGGTACGGAGGGTCTCCGGCTTGGATTACGACATCCTGCTATCCGGCCATGGGACGCCTCTTCTCAAAGAAGCCTCGCAACGGGTCAATGACTTCATGACAGGGCTGGGAGGGTGAAGAAGAAGGTCGAGCCCTCGCCCGGGGTCGACTCGACCCAGACTCTGCAGCTGTGACGGTCGATGATCCGTTTGACGATGGCGAGCCCGATCCCGGTGCCTGGATAGGCGTCTTTGGTGAGGAGGCGGTTGAAGATCACGAAGATCCGGTCGCGGAACTCCGCCTCGATCCCGATCCGGTTGTCACTGACCGAGAACTCAAAGAGGCCGTCGAGCCGCCGGACGCCGATGTGGATCCGCAGCGGCATTTCCAGCCGGCGGAATTTGATCGTGTTGCTGACGAGAGTTGTAAAGACCTGCTCGAGCAGCATCGGGTCGGCCATGACCGTCGGCATCGGGTCGTAGCGTAGCGTGGCCCCGGCTTCGTCCAGCTGAAGCGCGAGGTTACGTTCCACCGCGGCCAGGACGTCTTCGATCGCGGTAGGGGTCAGTCCCTGCTCGGTGGTGTTCACCCGAGAGTAGGCGAGGAGGTTCAGGATCAGGCTCTGCATCCGGTGTCCGCCCTCGACGATGAAGTGGATGTACTCGTCTGCGTCGGGATCGAGTCTCCCTGTATAGCGCCGCTCGAGGAGCTGGGCGAAGCTGACTATGCTTCGCAATGGCTCCTGCAGGTCGTGGCTCGAGGCATAGGCAAACCGCTCCAGGTCCTCGTTTGAACGCCGAAGGTGCTTGGTATAATCCTGCAACGCCATCTCGGCCTGCTTGCGATCGGTGATATCCCGGATCGTACCGACTCGGTAGAGTGAGCTGCCCGCGCTGTCCCGGATCAGGGACATATTGTTGCAGATCCAGCGGTACCCGCCGGTCTTCGTCCGCTGGCGGTACTCCCCGGCCGCATGACCGGCAACCTCTATCTCCGCAATCGCGGTCCGCATGAGAGAGAGATCATCGGGATGGATCATCGAGAGCGCTGTCTCGTTATCCAGGGCCATCAACTCGTCGGGAGCGTACCCCACGATCTCTCGTGAGGCCGGGCTGAAGTACTCGAAGCGACCGGTTGCCGGGTTGCAGCGATAGATGACGTCACGCGACGCTTCCACGATGGACCGCAACAGCTCCTCGCTCCCGTAGCGACCTCGTCTGTTCGGCCACGCTGTTCGAGTGTCTCGTTGAGCTCCTTGAGCTGCCTGCTCGCCTCAGCTACCTCTCGGGAACGGGCAGAGAGATCCGCCTTCATCTGCGCGGTACGCTCGATCATCGTATCGACCGACCGGGCCTGCTCGGTCTCCTGCTGCTTGAGGAGCACGAACTCGGTGACGTTCTCGACACGGTGGAGGATGTAGGCGACGGATCCGTCGGGATCAAGGACCGGGGAGTTGATCGCGTTCCAGTACCGTACTTCGAAACCACTGCCGTCAGATTCGGGCCTGCGGACATCGTGTCGCTGGAGCCCCATGACATCGATCGTACCGGTCTGCAGCACCCGTCTGAATGAGGCGAGTGACTTGGATACGACGGGATCCGCGGATGGATCGTCGGGGTTGTCCGGGAACACCTCGAAGACGTACCTGCCGACGATCTCGACGCGGCGGGTCACGGTTGCCTCGAGGTATGCGTCGCTGGCGGCGATGATGTAACAGGTCGGGATTGAGGACTATGTACAATGCCGGCCCGCGCTTGAAGAAGAGTCTATAGTCAGGCTCACTGGCAGGTGCGGCGCTCGTACCGGCACTCCGCCCGTAGCCTTCCCGCTCATCGGCATCGTCACGCGAACAGCGATGGTTCGAGGGTGCGTCGGTATCCCGATTCTCATCTGGGCGACTCCGTGGCCTGAGGTTCACGACTCAGGTCTCCGCCGTCGCGGTCCCTCTCAGCGACCGCCATTACGTTCGCGAACGTATGCGATCGGGTTTGTAGCCGCATGCTGTGGTGATGGCGGTTGTGTCGTCGGCCGGGTCTCGCGCCCGACGTCGCGGCGAACTAGGCAAGATATCCCCGGAGGAGCGCCCCGTCTACAATGGAGAAGCGCCCATCTTCAATACACTCTGCACGATGCCTGAGATCGACGGGCATAGAGCCCTATTGGACACGTGCGGACTTTAACGTGACTAAAAAATATGATGGACTAAAAGTCCGTCATGATGCGGAACTGGTCGATCTCCTCGCGGCCCAGCTGCTCGAGGAATTCCTCGGCCGCGTGGCGGACGTCCTTGGACGCCGTGATGGCCCGGCCAACGACGAGGATCTGCGACCCTGCCGCGAGTGCGTCCCGGACGTTCTCGACCCGGATCCCGCCGGCCGTCGCGACCAGGAGCTTGCCGCCCGCGGCCTCGCGCATCGCCTGGATGTCGCCCCACACGTGGCAGGTTCCCTCCTTCTCGCAGTCGATCCCGCGGTGGAGCTCGACGATGTCGGGCTTGACCTTCAGATTGCGGATCACCGCCACCGGATCGGCGACATTGAGCATGTCGATGATCGAGTAGATCCCGGTCTTCTTCGCCTCGGCCAGTGCCGTCTCGATCGTCGGCAGCGGCGCGAGGCCGGAGATGACGACCGCGTCCGCGGTCGCGTTGGCGGCCATGCGGGCCTCGAGGTTGCCCGTGTCGAGGGTCTTGAGGTCCGCGATGATGAACGCGTTCGGCCGGACCTTCCGGATCTCGGCGATGACCGAGAGCCCGAACTGCTTGATCGTCGGGGTCCCGGCCTCGATGACCAGGTGGTCCGACTCGGGAAGGTCGGCGAGGACCGCGCGTACGCGGTTCAGGTCCACGAGGTCGAGGGCGACCTGGAGGTACGGCGGGTCCCAGAGCCGCTGGACCTTGAAGCCCATCACCGCGTGCGCCCCCCGGTCCTTCTCGTAGAGCAGGGTCTTCGTCGGCGGGAAGCTCTCGAGGGCCCGGCCGAGCGCGAGCTTGGTCGCGCCGTAATTGAACCGGAAGATCCTGTTGTAGTCCTTCGCCTCGGGGGCGAGATAGATCGAGGCGAGGATGACTAGGTCGTCCACGTCGAGGTCGCCGAAGACCCCCTCCTCGAGCGCGTCCGCGACGGCCTTCGCGACCGCGGCCTGGACCGGGCCGAACATCTCGCGGACCTGCTCGCCCTTCTTCAGGGTCACCTTCGGGATTACGAGGGTCGCGGGCTTGGTCATCAGGTTCGGCCGCACCACCGCGAGGAGCGGCGTGTGCCCTGCCGAGAGCTGCGACAGCCCGTTCGCGAACGCCTGGCCGATCGGACCGGCCTTATCTCCAATCATTAAATCGACGTGCGCGAGTTCGGGGCCGTCCCCGACCAGTGCTTCTCCAATCAGATACATCCAGTAACCCCTGCGTCTCTCATTTGTTGGAGAGCCGTATTAAAAAAACCGCCCCCATCGTTGCAACAGGAGCCCGGAAGGAGTCCCGGGTGCCCGGATACCGACCTTCGGAGCCGTTATATGGGGGACAGGGATATTCGCCGTCCCGGATCCGGCAACCTCGATTGTCGAGCAGCTTCGAGCGATTGTGCAATCGAGCGGAGGAGAGCTGTAAGAAACGTGGGGTCGGTGAGATTTGAACTCA
>DUGU01000156.1:0-1113 GCA_013331215.1 Methanoregulaceae archaeon | reverse complement strand
CATTCCGGACTAGGCCACGACCCCGATGCAGTATATACGGTTGGTCCCCGGACATAAATTACTTCTTCTTTCGGCCCCGCGGGGGTTCATCAGCACTACTATATCCACGCCGTCCAAAATCAGTACGGATGGCTCTGATCAGCTACGAGACGGGCACCTCCGCCGTCCCCCTGATCGGGAAGACGATCGGCGAGATGTTCGACGAGATCGCCGCCCGCTACCCCGACACCGAGGCCATTGTCTCGGTCCAGGAGGGGATCCGCTGGACATACCGCGAACTGAAGGAGCGGGCCGAAGACCTCGCCCGGGGGCTTATGGCGCTGGGCGTCGAGAAGGGCGACCGCGTCGGGCTCTGGATGATGAACTATGCCGAATGGATCGTCACCCAGGTCGCGACCGCGAAGATTGGCGCTGTCCTGGTCAACATCAACCCGGCCTACCGGACCTACGAGCTCGAGTACGCGCTCCGTCAGTCCGAGGTCCAGACCCTGATCGTGCAGGGCCGCTTCAAGACCTCGGACTACGTCGGGATGTTCTACGAGTCCTGCCCCGAGGCGTACGACTGCAAGGCCGGCCGGATCGAGTCCGAGAAGTTCCCGTTCCTGAAGAACGTGATCTTCGCCGGGGAGATCCCGTACAACGGGATGTTCCTCTGGAGCGACGTGATCCGAAAGGGGAAAGGAGTCAACGCCGACGAGCTCGCCGAGCGGGCAACAGCCCTCGATTTCGACGACCCGGTCAACATCCAGTACACGAGCGGGACCACGGGCTTTCCCAAGGGCGTCGTGCTGAGCCACCACAGCGTCCTGAACAACGGCTACATCATCGGCGAGGGCATGCGCTTTACCGAGAAGGACCGGCTCTGCATCCCCGTGCCGTTCTACCATTGCTTCGGCATGGTCCTCTCGAACATGGCCTGCATGACCCACGGCTCGACAATGGTCCTACCGTCGCCGGCCTTCGACGCCGAGACCGTGCTCAGGACCATCCAGGATGAGGGGTGCACGGCCGTTCACGGAGTACCGACCATGTTCATCGCCGAGCTCGGCCATCCCAACTTCCCGAACTATTACCTCGGCACGCTCCGGACCGGGATCATGGCCGGGTCGCCCT
>DUGU01000052.1 GCA_013331215.1 Methanoregulaceae archaeon | reverse complement strand
GAGCTTCGGCTCTTGAACATGCATGTTTCCATCGGGAACCCCCGATACCGGCCGATGATAAAGACATCCTTTTAAGGCCGGATGCCTTTAAGGCCGGCTACTGATACATAGTCAGATGAAAATGAGAGCTCGGGTGAAGGAGGGGGCACGGCTGCGATGATTGAACCGAGCATCACCGGGGAGTGCAATCGGGCTCTTGACACAATTCTCGAGGCGAGGAGATCCATTCGAGCCTTTACGGACGAGATCCCCCCCAGAGAATTCATCGAGGAGATTATTGCTGCAGGTATACTTGCGCCGTACGCTGCTCAGGCGGTGGGAGATGATCTCGACTTTCGGAAGTTCTTTGTTATCTCAAAGTCCAGCCCGAGACTGAAAGAAGTAGCAGAGATCGCAAAAAGGAGAGCGGGAGTCCTGTCCGAACAGTTACAAACCCAGATGGCGACGAATCCCTATCTGCAGAAGAAAGCGGCTGGATTCTCGCAGCGATTGGAGCTGTTTGCGAAGCGGGGCGTGCTCGGGATCGGAACAGCTCCCTATTATGTCGTCGTTGCAGAGAGGAAGGGAATACCTCCTGTCGAGCAGCAGTCGCTGGCGCACTGCCTTCAGAACATGTGGTTGAAGGCAACGGCACTGGGGCTTGGATTTCACCTCGTCTCGTTCACGGCTCAGATGGCAGAAGATGGAGATCTCTGTGGGATCCTGGACATCAGGCCGGGGGAGTTCGAACTCAATGGCTGTGCGATGGGGTACCCCAAGAGCGTTCCCCCGAAACCGTCGCGGCCCGCAGTGAACGACGCGACGAGATGGATCGAGTGAGCGGGCACCGGCAATCCCGGTTTCGCGCCATTCTTCGCACCCGGATACGGGCGTTCCTTCCTCCGGTCTTCGGTTTCTCGCCCCTTCCCTTCTCCGTCTATCGGCCGCCACAATATCCGATTCTCCAGGGAGAGTGCGTCCAGCGTATGGCGGGGGAGCTCCAGGGAGAGGAGCGCTGCCATCTGCGACGATGGAGTTGACTGCGTCCTCGGCAGACGCCTGCGGCCCAGGGTCCTGGACATACTCGGGAGCGAGCCGGAACCGGGACGGACCAGGGAGCTCTGCCGCGCAATCCGTCACCCGAATATCTGAAGGCGCGAGGGTAGCCAAACCAGGTCAACGGCGCCAAATTCAGGGCCCGGCCTCGCAGGAGTTCCTGGGTTCGAATCCCATCCCTCGCATTCTTCTCGCAACCGTTCTTTCGTAGCCGGACCGACCGTTGTTCGCGGAGCAATTCTGCGTCATGCTGGCACGATCGAGGTGCCCATGGTTACCAGGTCGCACAGGGGACGGTTGCGGGGAACCGGATTATCGCGACCAGACGCGGTGGTTCCTTTCGGGATTCTTTTCTGTCTCCAGACAATCTCATGCGAATCAGGACACTCACAGATCTGCTCTGCCGAAATGGCGGTTCTCAGGTAGTCGGTCCTTCATCTCTTCTTTCAAATTCGAGATCTGTTCCGTACCATGTACAAATAGGACCCCGATGACGGGATCGCCGTCCAAGGTATTTTAGCGATGAGCCGGGAGAGAGTCCGTATGACCGGCTCATCCGATCAGCGGCCGGAGGACGGACGGCCCGGCGCAGACCGTGCCGGCACCCTGATCCGACCGTTCCGCATCGCGACCCCCCAGGAGGACCTCGACGACCTTCGCGCGCGCCTCGAACGCACCCGCTGGCCGGATGAGCTGCCCGGCGTCGGCTGGACCTACGGTGTGGAACGGGGCTACCTCGAGCAGCTCGCCCGCTACTGGCAGAACGAATACGACTGGCGCAGGCACGAGTCCCGGCTCAACGAGTTCCCGCAGTTCACCACCACCATCGATCGGCAGCGCATCCACTTCCTCCACGTCCGTTCGCCCGAGCCCGGAGCGATGCCGCTGATCGTCACCCACGGCTGGCCCAGCTCGCCGGCCGAGTTCGCCGACATCATCGGTCCGTTGACCGATCCGCGGACTCACGGCGGCGACCCGGCCGACGCGTTTCACGTCGTCGCCCCCTCGCTTCCCGGCTTCGGGTTCTCCGGACCGACCCGCGAGCCCGGCTGGGGGGTTGCGCGGGTCGCGCACGCGTGGGTCGAGCTGATGCACCGGCTGGGGTACGAACGGTACGGGGCACAGGGGACCGACTTCGGTAGTGCGGTCGCGCCCGAGCTCGGCCGCATCGCCCCCGACCGCATCGTCGGGGTTCACGTGAATGCCCTGGTCACGGCATCGACGGCGTCGGATCCTTCGCTACTGGATCGCCTCACCGAGGAGGACAGGGCGAAGGTCCAGGCGAACACGGTCGCGTGGAGACAGCGATCCGGGTACGCGACAATCCAGGGCACGCGGCCGCAGACACTGGCGTATGCCCTTACCGACTCGCCGGTCGGCCTGCTCGCATGGAACCTCGAATGGTTCGTGGACTATGACGCCGCAGCGACACGGCAGACCGCCGTCGACCGGGACGATCTCCTCACGAGTGTCTCCATCGCGTGGTTGACCGGGACCGCCGGATCGTCCGCCCGTCTCTATTACGAGATGCGCGAGGCGTGGGGCGCGCCGCCGGAGCGTTCCCCGGTGCCGACCGCCGTGGCCGTTTTTCCCGGCGACGGCGCCGTCCGCGGGCTCGCGGAGATCGCCAGCACCATCACACGCTGGACCGTCTACGACCGCGGCGGCCACTTTGCCGCGCTCCAGGCGCCGGACCTGCTGGTCGGCGACATCCGCGAGTTCTTTCGGCAGTACCGGCACGATCGATGACGAAAGCGGCTCCGCGGCATCTGATACCGGGCACGTCCCAACGTCGGCAAACATCATCGCTGCCGATCCCAGAGCCATCGACCGGGCCGGGCGCGGAACCGTTCGGACCATCTCCTGCACGCCCGCATTCGAAACCGGTTCGGCCTCCACGGACGAATTGGAGCGCATCGTCGGGGAGTCCGGAGCCGGGCCGGTCGAACGGTTCTCCCTTCCCGAGCGGCCCGTTTGATATCCGCCGCTCGCTGTCTGCACGAAGATCGTGGCCCCGGCGATCGTGCGGGCGTGTCGGCCGGGCGTTCGCGGTACCGCGGGACCATCATGTGATTCGCATGCCGCGCGACGGTCGAGGAGTCCTCGAGCATGCACGTCATCCACTCCCGATAGATCGAGGGGCCGAGCGCCTTGATGCCTCGCAACGGGCAACTCGGCCCGAACGGCGACGCTGTATCGCTGTGATCGGGTAGATCAGTGCGAAGGGATATTAAGGAGGTCCGCTGATGAGAACCCTGCAGAGCAATCTGGGAGAGTACACTCA
The DNA here is from genome assembly GCA_013331215.1 of Methanoregulaceae archaeon. Lineage (GTDB taxonomy): Archaea > Halobacteriota > Methanomicrobia > Methanomicrobiales > Methanospirillaceae > UBA288 > UBA288 sp11384u. The sequence continues at coordinate 487 of DUGU01000052.1, read as the reverse complement.
AATGGATAACAGAAGATTTGGGGGAGCGCCGCGTGGCGGTTCCAGGAACTATGGTAGCAGCGGCCCGAGAGAGATGACCAAGGTCACCTGTTCGGACTGCGGGAAAGAGTGCGAGGTCCCCTTCAAGCCAACGGAGGGGCGCCCCGTCTACTGCTTCGACTGCCTGCCGAAGCACAGGCAGCAGCGCTTTTAATCGAATTCCGGGATTGCCGTCAGGCATCTCCCGACATTTTTAAGAACAACCCGTTGACCCGGAGCACGGGCACCGTCGGGCCGGCCGCGAAGAGGCCCCGATCCACGCTGAAGCAGTTCGGGATTCGAGAAGTTCGCCCCCTGTCGGGGGAGGTGGGTGAGGACCCGCGAGCTGTTGCCGTAGAGGCAGCGCGTCGCGAACCGGTCGGTCTCCGGCCAGTCGAGCAGGTCGACCGGGAACAGCGGCGGCCCGATCGAGAGCGTGTAACGGCCGGGCTCCATCCGGACCCCGCCA
>DUGU01000266.1:4742-4985 GCA_013331215.1 Methanoregulaceae archaeon | reverse complement strand
TCGAGACCCCGATCATGATCGGGCACATGTCCTACGGCGCGATCTCGCTGAACGCCCAGCTCTCGCTGGCGAGGGCCGTCGCGGCCTCGGGGACGTTCATGGGGACGGGCGAGGGCGGCCTGGCCGAGCCGCTCCGCGCGTACCAGAAGCACCTGATCGTCCAGGTGGCCTCCGGCCGCTTCGGCGTCGACATCGACTACCTCGAGCGCGGGGCCGCGATCGAGATCAAGATCGGCCAGGGCG
>DUGU01000266.1:0-4662 GCA_013331215.1 Methanoregulaceae archaeon | reverse complement strand
TCAAGGAGGCGACGGAGTGGAAGAAGCCGGTCTTTGTCAAGATCGCGGCCGTCCACAACGTCGCGGCGATCGCGGCGGGGATCGCCCGCTCGTCGGCCGACGCGGTCGTGATCGACGGCTTCCGCGGCGGCACGGGCGCGGCCCCGCGGGTCTTCCGCGACCACGTCGGGATCCCGATCGAGGCAGCCGTCGCCGCGGTCGACGCGAAGCTCCGGTCGCAGGGGATCCGGAACGAGGTCTCGATCATCGCCTCGGGCGGGATCCGCGAGTCGACCGATGTCGTGAAGATCATCGCGCTCGGCGCGGACGCGGTCTACATCGGCACGGCCGCGCTGGTCGCGCTCGGGTGCCGGGTCTGCGGGAATTGCTACCGCGGGCTCTGCCCCTGGGGGATCGCGACCCAGCGCCAGGACCTGGTGGACCGGCTCGACCCCGCGACCGGCGGCGAGCAGGTCGCGAACCTGATCCACGGCTGGACCCTCGAGCTGATGGACCTGATGGGCGCCGCGGGGATCAACTCGATCGAGAGTTTGCGCGGCAACCGCGACCGGCTCCGGTCGTACATGATCGACCAGGCGTTGATGGACGTGCTCGACGTGAAGTCCGTGGGGGCCTGAGCATGGAGACACTCGTGATCGACGCGGAGGGAATGCACTACACGCCGCTCAACAAACTCATCCGGGCCGCGGTCGCCGAGGGGGCGAAGCGCATCGTCCTCGAGAACGTGCTCGGCCAGCGCTTCATCGCGAACGGGCTGCGCGGGGACGTGGCGATCGAGGTCCACGGCGTGCCGGGGGGCGACCTCGGGATGTTCATGTCGGGCCCGACGGTCGAGGTCTTCGGCAACGCCGAGCACGCACCGGGGAACACGATGGACGCGGGCGAGATCGTGATCCACGGTTCGGCCGGGGACGCGGTGGGCCATTCCATGCGCGGCGGCCGGATCTTCGTGGAGGGCCCGATCGGGTACCGCGGCGGGATCCACATGAAGCAGTACCTCGAGAAACGGCCGGTGCTGGTGATCGGCGAGTACGCCCGGGCCTTCCTCGGGGAGTACATGGCCGGCGGGATCGTGCTGGTGCTCGCCCGTCACGGCGGCCCCGCCGTCGAGGAGCGCGGGCTCGGCTCGGGGATCCACGGCGGCGAGATCGTGCTCCGGGGCGATGTCGACCCGCGGTACCTGGGCGTGGGCGCGACGGCCGTGCTGCTCGACGCCGGGGCCCGGGAGCGGATCAGGCCGCTGATCGAGGCCTACGGGGCGCACTTCGGTGTCGATGTCGCGTCCCTGCTCGAGGACGACTACACGCGGGTCGTGCCGGCCTCGGCCCGGCCGTTCGCGAACAAGTACGCGTGGGAGTAACATGGCACTGACGAGTTACCAGGACCTGAAGGCCGCCGTCTGGGACCGCGGCACCTGCTCGGGCTGCGGCGCCTGCGCGGCCGTCTGCCCGGCGGACGCGATCCGGATCGAGGACGGGGCCACGGCTCCGAAGAACATCGGCTACTGCAAGGCCGAGACCGACAGCGTCCCCTGCGGCGCCTGTTACTCTGTCTGCCCGCGGGCCGTGCCGGCGCCGGGACAGGGGACGGGCCTCGGCGAGTGCCTCGAGCGGGTCTCGGCGAAGGCCGCGTTCGAGGTCGCGGGGCGGCAGAGCGGCGGCGCGGTCACGGCCATCCTGGAGCACGCGCTGGACGCGGGGCTCGTGGACGCGGTCGTGACCGTGAGCGAGGACCGGTGGACGCACAAGCCGGTCTCGACGCTCGTGACGACCGGGGAGTCGCTCGTCACGACCGCCGGCTCGCGGTACAGCTGGTGGGTCCCGCTCCTCTCGGCCCTGAAGGTGGCCGTGATCGAGCGGAAGTACCGGCGGATCGCGATCATCGGCCTTCCCTGCGTGGTCCAGGCGATCGCCCGGATGCGGGCCTCGGAGAACGACCTGCTCGTGCCGTACGCGAACGCGGTCCGGCTCGTGGTCGGGCTCTTCTGCACGGAGTCGTTCGACTACGACCGCCTGGTGGAGGGGAAGCTCCGGGGCGAGCACGGGATCGAGCCCTGGCAGATCCGGCGGCTCGACGTGAAAGGGAAGCTCGAGGTGCTGCTCGCCGACGGGAACTCGCTCGAGCTCCCCCTGAAGGAGCTCGAGGACTGCATCCGGCCGGGGTGCGCCACGTGTACGGACCTCACGGCCCCGTCCGCGGACATCTCCGCGGGGGCGGTGGGTGCGGCCTCGGGCTGCACGACGCTCCTCGTCCGGACGCCGGTCGGGAAGGGGTTCGTGGACGCGGCCGTGTCGGCCGGCCGGCTCGAGGTCTGCGGCGACGTGGACGAGGGCGCGGTCGAGCGGCTCGCCGCGCGGAAGGCGAAGAGAGGCTAGCCGGCCTCTCCCATTGACGGGGCCTTCGAGACGATCGGCGGAACGGCCGCCGGAGCGGTCCGCGTGACCATTCCGCTCGACGGCGCCGTGGCCGATCTTTTTATCGGCGCCGTTCGCGATACGACGGGCTCACGGTGGCGGGGCGAGCTGCCCTTAGCCGGCCACACGGCCGCGCTCGGCCTTCACCGTCCGCGGTGGGCGCTGCCGGCTCTTCTCATCGTCCTCGCCGCCGTCGGGAGCGTCGCGCTCCTCGCGATGCGGGCCGGGGCGGGCGGTGGGGCGAGGTGCCGCTAGCGGCCTGGGCCGGGCTCGCCATCTGGTTCACGCTGCTCGGCGTGCACGCGGCCGTTCTCGTCCGCCGGTGAGCGGCGCCGGAGCGGCGTGCAGGAAGTTCGGCGGAGATAAAAAGGGGGGGCCGACGGCAACGCCGCCACCAATTCGTGGCTCCATCTCCGGCGGTTCCCCGGGGGATCACCGACACGCCATTTTTCATCCCGTCATTGGCAACAATCCCCGGCAGACAGAGATCCCCGTGGCGGTTGTCCCGCAGTTGCGGTATCGAGCACTCCTACGGCACGACTGCGTGGGGTTGGAGATGTGACAGCAATCGCGCTGCTGAACGTCTGCTGTCACGGCTGCTGATAGACCTGCTGTCACTTGCTCAAACGGCGTATGGGCGCCGGTTCGCTTAAATCTCTATGTATCATCATTTTTATTACATGATGTGACAGCAAACCGGAATACAGAGAGCTCCGACGACACAACCGCAGCATTGATGAACTTTGAATAATTCGGGTTGCTGTTACATCCCGATCCGGAATCCTTGGATCCGCTTCCATTTTCCGATACGTGATCACGCGCCGGTTCTTTTGATGTGACAGCAGATGTGACAGCATGGTGACAGCAGACGGTATTGCTGTCACTCGCTTCCCTCGCATCTCCAGGTCCAATGGGCTTCGCCGTGGTAGATGTCGCATTCGCGCAGATCGGATCTGCATTCAAACCGGACGATTAAAGCATGCCTGCCACAATTATTCATATTTGTAGGGGATTTTTCAATGGAATTAGCAACGATAACAGAGGGTCTGCCGGCCGAGCTTACCAATCAATTACTGCCTTCTGAGGCAGTGTATTACTTCACGTACCTTTCCCGATCTGGCTGCCTGTCAAATTCGTGGTCGAAGAGCGACTTCTGGCTTGCTCTAACCCAAAAGCGTCTGATATACAAAACGAACGTTGTCGTGAATAATATCAAATCCATCCGCGAAGGGGTGCTGCCCTTCGATAAAATCTCGTTTATCGAAGTCAAGGACACGAAGCATGGCTGCTCGGGGTGTTCCATGGCCCCGACGAAATTTTTAATGGTCAGCGCGTCGGGCGGAACCGTCGAGATCCCCGTCGCCTCGGCGGAGAAAGGCAACGAGATCAAGAATCTCTACCAGCAACTAGCCGACAATTAACCGGGGCATGGTCTCTTTTTTTAATTCGATCGCGATATGGATGATACACCTTTACCAGAGCCGATCAGCTGGAAGGCCGCATAGGTGTTTGTATTACCCATCGTGTTCGAGTTACGCAATTCTCGCCTACCAAAAGAATTCGTTTATTCGTGCATCTATTCTGACGATACAACGAATCCGGGACTGTAATCCGTTTTCGAGCAGACCTTACATCGATTACCCTTGACGGACCGAGGTAAATAAATTGTAATTCCGTTGGGGGGAGTGTATCCCGCCGACCATGCCCGCACCCTTATTATCAAAGCCAATCATCTTCGAACTCGCAGGCCGTGGTGACCGATCGGAATCTCTAACGTATACGGCCGCGTACTATGGTGCATGGCTGCATGCGTGAACGTCCGGATCGAGACGGCCACGAAGGCGCTCCTCGACGACCTGAAGGTCCACCCCCGCGAGACCTGCGCGGACGTGATCGACCGGCTCGCCCGGCAGGCGATCGACGACGAGCCGCTCACCCCCGGGGAAGAGGCCGACATCGCCGAGTCCCTCGAGGACATAAGGGCCGGGCGGTTCCTCTCCACGGCGCAGGCGAAGCGCGAGCTCGGCCTCTGATGCCGCCGGCCTATACGGTCGTCTGGACCAGGAAAGCGGCCCGGGCAGAGTGAGGCCGCGCTACTTCGTCGCCACGAGCACCTTGAACCGGTCGAAGCCCGGCACCGGGTACACGACCACGTCGCGGAACCCGGCATCACGGCAGAGTTCCTCCCACCGGCGCATCGTGACGCAATACTCGCCGTCGTTCAGGATGTGCTTCTTCCCGTTGTCGT
>DUGU01000284.1 GCA_013331215.1 Methanoregulaceae archaeon | reverse complement strand
ATCAAGGCGGCGGGCGGAGACGCGATCTTCGTCCGGGCGGACGTCACCAGCGAGGACGATATCACGAACCTCATAGCGAAGGCCGTCGAGGCCTTCGGGAAGCTGGACGTCATGGTCGCCAACTCCGGCATCGCCACCCTGGGCGACCCTCACGAGGTGGAGACCGCGGACTGGGACAGGGTCCTCAACGTAAATCTGAAGGCGGTATTCCTCTGCGACAAGTATGCGATCCGGCAGATGCTGAAACAGGGAACCGGCGGAGCAATCGTGAATACCGGGTCCATTCACAGTTTTGTCGCCAAGCCCGGCGTCACGGCGTACGCAGCGGCCAAGGGCGGGGTCGCCATGCTGACCAAGATGGCCGGCACCAGCTACGCGGCGAAGGGGATCCGCGCGAATTTCGTTGCCCCCGGGTACGTGGACACGCCACTGCTCGCGGCCCTTCCGCCGGAGGCCTTCGAAGCACTGAAACAACTGCACCCGATCGGGCGCCTGGCCAAACCGATAGAAGTCGCGAAGGCCGTCACGTTCCTGGCGAGCGATGACGCCTCCTTCATCACCGGCACCAGCCTGCTGGTCGACGGCGGGTATACCGCTGTATAGTCGACCACGGCATCGGACAGGGTCGTAAGGCGAACCGGTGATATCCCGGCGGATCCCCCGGGGCTCCCCGGATGCCTTCCGTTTTCGGGCGGGGAAGGGATGGCGGTGCCAGTCCGACGGTGCCAGGGGCGGAGCCGGGCGGGCCGTCGGCCATTCACCTCGAATCACCGCAGCATCGAGGGAGAGTCCACGGACGGATCGGGCCTCCCCGGGAGAAACTCCTCCCGGCCTCCCGATCCCCTCTCCCGATTCTCACCTGCGACAACCGAACCTGACGGTAGCAACGCATGGATGAAAGGGCACGCGGAGACGGCCGGCGAGGGCTCGACCTTCTTCTNNTTCTTCTTCACCCTCCCGGCCGCGTGAGCCGGACGGCCACCTGCGGCGGAGAGGTGCCAACGCCGTCGGGAACGGGAGCCATTCCATCACAATCATTAAATTCTCAACTGACAATGTCGGGTCCATGAGCCGTAAGGAGGCCCCAAACATCCATTCCGGGACAGTTTTCGACCTCGAGATCTCTGCGGATCGGAACCTCAGGCCGCTCGTCACGTGGGCGGTTGTCAGTGGAGGCCACAACCTGGGCGGAGGTGCAGGCGTCTTCTCCGGAGAGCGCATCGGCGGTGGACGACGGTGATAGGTGTCGATAGAAGGGACCCGTCGGACGGTCGAGCTCGTGCCCCCTCCGGCACGGCGACCGCATCCGGGTGAATCGACGCCGGACCGAGGCACAACGATCCGCTTCACCCTGCCGGCCGTGTGAGTCGGCGGGCGGGGGTAACGGCGCGTGCTCCCGGGCGGCGGTGCGTAGGAGACGAAAATCGGAAGACGCAGCTGGTCCGTCCGGACCCCGCTACCGCCCCGGTCGGGCCCGACCCTCGTTCGGGAGATGGCGGCACCCCAACGCCAAGCATTATAGCCTGTCACGGTGAAAAATGTCCGCATAGGCTCCGGTTGCACCGCTCCATGTCCCCGCTCACTCTCGCCGCCATCCGGCAACCCGCGTTCCTCTTCGAGGCCGACGGCAGGATCTCGGCGGCGAACGACCTGGCCGAGGCCCTCGCCGACCGGCCGCTCGGGGACTCCACCGCCGCCGACGTGATCGCGGTCCTCCGTGTCCGTCGCCCGGACGGAACGCCGGTCGTTCCGACCGAGCTGTCGGTGTCCCGGGCGCTCGCGGGCGAGGAGGCGATCGACGTCCCGCTCGCGATCACCGCGTCGGACGGCCGGGCCGTCCACGTCCTGGCCACCGCCTCCCCGCTCCGGGACGGGGACTCCGTCACCGGCGTGCTCTGCGTCTGGCAGGACGTCACCGAACGCAGGCGGGCGGAGACGGCGCTCGAGTCGCTCGCCCGGTTCCCCGCGGAGAACCCCAACCCGGTCCTGCGGCTCGCCGACGGGCGCACGATCGTCTATGCGAACCCTGCGGCCCTGACGATGCTGGGGGAGCCCGCGGGGGGCCCCGGTAGGGAGGCGGCCGACGATATCGCCCGGATGGCGACGACTGCGCTCGCCTCCGGCACCATGCAGGAGATGGAGTATTCGAAGGGCGACGAGGCCTATCTCCTCTCCTTCGTCCCCGTGGAGGATCGCCATTACGTGAACATCTACGGGAAGTCGATCACCAAGCGCAAGAGGGCGGAAGCGAAGATACGCGAGAGCGAGGAGCAGGTGCGGAACCTGATCGAGAACTCCGCGGACGGCATCATCATCACCGATGAAAAGGGTTGGCTCACGACCTGGAACAGGGGCATGGAGATGATCACCGGTCTTGTCGCCGGGGACGTCCTGGGGAGACCGGCATGGGAGATCCAGGCAGGGGTCGTCAACGAGGAGTGGGCGGGGACGGGGTATCGCGCACGGTACCGTGCGATATGGGACAGGTTGCTGCAGGACGGCGCCTACCCGCAGCTCAATCGTCTCCTCGATGTGCAGATCCGCATCCCGACGGGAGAGATCCGGCACCTCCAGCAGATGGTGTTCACGACGCCCACCCCGCGAGGGTTTCAGGTCGGCGGCATCCTGCGGGATATCACCGAGCAGAAACGGGCCGAGGAGGCGCTCCTGAGATTCACCGAGGACCTCCGGCAGTCGAACGAGGACCTCGAACGGTTCGCGTACGTCTCGAGCCACGACCTGCAGGAACCGCTCCGGTCGATCGTCAGCTTCTCCCAGCTCCTGGAGCGCCGGTACAAAGGCCGGCTCGACGACGACGCGGACGACTATATCCAGTTCATCGTCGAGGGCGGCAACCGGATGCAGGACCTGATCCAGGACCTCCTCGCGTACTCGCGGGCGAATACGAAACGGCAGGAGCTCCGCCCGACCGACGCGGAGAAGGTCCTGGCAGCGGTGGAGCGGGACCTCGCCGTGCAGCTCCGCGAGGCCGGGGCCGTGATCACGCACGACCCGGTGCCGGTGGTGATGGCCGACCCGCTCCAGCTCGAGCAGGTCTTCGCGAACCTGGTCTCGAACGCGATCAAGTTCCGGAAGCCGGGCGAGCCGCTCCGGGTCCATGTCGGCGCGCGAGGTATGGACGGGGCCTGGGAGTTCTCGGTGAGCGACAACGGCATCGGGATGGAGACGGAGTACCTCGAACGGATCTTCGTGATCTTCCAGCGCCTCCACACGAAGGACGCATATCCCGGCACGGGGATCGGCCTCGCGATCGCGAAGCGGATCGTCGAGCGGCACGGCGGCCGGATCCGGGTCGAGTCGACGCCCGGCGAGGGCTCGACCTTCTTCTTCACCCTCCCGGCCGCCTGAATCGCGGACGTTCGCGGAGTGCCCGTCTTCTCCGGCACTGTGCGGGAGCATGGAACGGGGGGAAAGAGGGAGGGGATCCGGCCGTCGGCCGTATCCCGGCGGTCGCCTCGCGGACCGTCCCGACACCGATCTCCGGAGATGCCCTGGCCACCGTGGTCGGCGTTTCGATGGCGGCGGCTCCGGTCAGGCCTCGCCCTTGGCCGATGCGACCGAGCGCGCGATCATGATCGTCGCGACCACGGCGATGATCGTGATAAGAACCGCGTAGATCAGCTGGCCGGTGATCGTGTCGGTAGTGCCGAAGACGGCTTTGAAGATCGCCTGGATTGCACCGTTCCAGGCGAGCGCGGCCACCAGGCCGAACGCCGCGGTCATCAGGGCGGCGACCTGGGTCAGGACTTCCGATCTCAGTGTCATGATTGTTCCTCGGGCAATAGTAACGGGTAGGGGGGAAAAACCTATCTATTTCAAACCATCTCCCCCCGCGGCCGATGTGCGGGCATCCGGCCGGCCGGCATGGTTGTGCCTTGAGTACCATGGTTGAGGCATGGCTTTGCGGCCCCGGCCTTCGCAGGCCCGGCACGGCGGCCCGGTCTCGCTCGAGTCGATCCTCCGGCGCAGGCTCGACATCCTTCCTCACCCTGCCGGCCGCGATCCGGCGAACTCATCCCACATGGTCTCGCCGTTCGGAACGGGCGCCGAGGGTGTGACAACGACAACGGCCGGGCAGAGGTGGGGCGTTTCCGTCCTACCCATCCGGACATCGAGTCACTCGGCCGCACCGGTCTGCACCGCTCGCCCCCGTCCGTGCCGCGCCGCTGCCTCCGGCGTGAATGACAACAGCCAGGCCGATAGGGGGGGTTCGGGCAGACGGCACGTGGGAGGTCGGTACGGGCCTTCCCCGGATGAACGCGGGAACCAACCGGCCCGGGTGACGCGAAATTACGGCGCTTTCCTTTCGCTATCCTCCTGTGCCCCGCGGCTCTGTACCCACGCGCCAATCTTTACCCACTCGACAAAGTGGTCCATCCAGTTCTGCAGGTGGGGTCTGCTTGGCTCCCCGATCTCTCCCGCTTCATCGAACAGGCCCTCCCGGACCTGGATATATGCCTCGGGCTGACCCTGCGTGGGCACGTCCAGGAACGAGAGAATGTTGCGCAGGTGTTGCTGGGCCATTGCCGTCCCGGCGCTGCCGGGGGAGACGCCCAGGACACCGGCAGGTTTTCCGGCCCATACATTCTGGCCGTACGGGCGCGAGCCGTGATCGAGCGCGTTCTTGAGCACGCCCGGAACCGAACGGTTGTATTCGGGTGTGACGAACAGGATGCCGTCGGCGGCCCTGATCTCGCTCTTCATCCGTCTGACGGATTCCGCCTGGTTTTCGTCATCGTCCTGATTATACAGCGGCAGGTCCCCGATCCGCACCTGCTTGAACGAGAAATCGGAGGGTGCGAGCTTCACGATGGCATTTGAGAGTTTTCGGTTGAACGAGTCCTTCCGGAGGCTCCCGACGATGACGGCAATGTGGTAGTGACGCATACTCCCCGACTATTCATAATCGTTTAATAACCTATCCCGCCGTGTTCTCTCCGGGACGGCGACTCCTGCTAAGGGAGCGTCGAAACGATGAGCCGGGGGGCGGGTCTCCTTCACCCTGCCGGCCGCCTGAATCGAGGGAAGGCAACGAGTCGCGATCGACACCGGACGGGCTCTCGGCCCGGGTTTTACGTCCTCTTAGTCCGATGCCCGGAATTGTTTTCCCGGAGGGCGCCGAGGTGCCGGCTGCCGCTAAACCCCTTCGGAGAGGCGTATCGTCGCGGGGAGAGATCACATGGGCCGATCCGGCCGTTGGGTGCGGTTCACCCGGATTCGGTGACGACAGGTCGGTTGGTGACGAGACGCACACTCCCCTGTGCTGCAATCGCGGCACCCAGCGCCCCGGTGATCTGCGGTTCGAACGGGACGGCAAGCGTGACACCCAGCTCCTTTTCGAGTGCCGCCCTCATCCCGGCATTCTTTGCCACCCCGCCGACGAACGCGATATGGTCCCGCAACCCCATCCGCTTCGCCATGACTCCGACCCGTTGCGCGATGCTCCCGATCAGACCGGCGGCAATATCCTCTTTCGGGATGCCCTTCGCCCTCAGCGAGATCACTTCCGACTCCGCAAATACCGTGCACATGCTGGTGATGCCGGCGGGGTGACCGGACGCGAGCGCGAGGCCGCCGAGGTCGGCGATCGGGACCTCCAGCGCCTTTGCGGTGTACTCCAGGAATTTCCCCGTCCCCGCAGCGCACTTGTCGTTCATGAGGAAGTCCGCCACTTTTCCGTCTTCCACAACGATGACCTTCGAATCCTGGCCCCCGACATCGATGATCCCCCTCGCATCGGGGAAGAGAAACGACACTCCCCTGGCGTGGGCCGTAATTTCGCTGATCGATCTGTCGGCAAACGAGATGGAGTTCCGGCCGTATCCGGTCGCGTAGACTGCTCCGACGTCCCGCCGCCCGAGATCATGACCCGCGAGGAGCTCGTCGAACATCGTCCCGGCGGCCGTGAGAAAATCGAAGGCCGTGCCGGCGATCCGATATCCCAGGATCTCGCGGTCCTTCAACAGGAGCACCTTCGTCGTGGCCGCACCCGCGTCGATCCCCGCGGAGATCACGCGATCATCTCCAGGAACGCATCGATCCGGATCCCGATCTGCTCCACGTCCGCGTCCCCGTAGTCCGACTCGATCGCGAGCATCGGGATCTTCTCTCTCTTCAGGGCCTGCTGAACCCGCAGGCGCTCGATATTGTAGGCGTGGCAGAACTGCAGGGTATAATATACGACCCCCCGGACATCGTACCGTTTCGCGAGGTCCACGATACGGGCGATCCGCTCGTCGTTCGGAGTCATGCAGGCGCAGGGGATCTCCAGGTATCGCTCTGCGAGGGCCGTCCAGGGGTCCGCCTCTTCGTCCACGAGGTCCCAGAACGACCTCGTCCCGGTACAGCTCTCCTCGACGACGATCACCCCGCCCTTCTGCTCGATACTGTCCGGCACTTTCGTGTTCCCTGCCGCCATCGGGCACCCCGAGATCATGATCCGCGGGCCCGTCCGGGCGGCCGGCGCTACCTGCTCCAGCTCGTCGCAGAGCCGGCCGACTCCCTGCCGGAACTGGTCCGGAGCGAGGAAGAACTGCTTCTGCATCACCCGGAGGACCTCGGACCCCCCGATCGGCGGGGGGTCGCGCATTCTCAGCTCGAAGAGCCGGTGGAGGAGTCGCTTTGTCTCGTTTGCCGACCGGATCTCCCGCTTCAGCGCGTCGGTGGTCACGGCATGACCGGTTAGGCCCTCCATGAACACGGCGAACTTCCGGAGCTCGGAGAGGAAATACTCGAGGGCCTCGGGGCTCCCGGGTTTCTGCGGGAGGTCCAGGACATAGGTCGGTACGTAGTCCGAGAGGACCTCGTACATCTTCTTCTTCCCGTCGCAGGTCGCTTCCGCAACCGCCACGTCGACCAGGGGAACGTGAGCGCACGACAGGTCTCCACCGCAGCACGCGTCGACCACCGCACCGAAGGAGGACTTGATCAGCGGACAGATGTTCCTCGGAAGCGATTGCTCCGCCACGGGGATCGTATCCGTCCTCCCGCCGCAGAGCACGATCCGGTCGGCCCCCGCTGCAAAGATGATCTCGTCCGGGACGTAGAGGCAGAAGGTCCCGACGACCTTCATTCCGTTCTCCCTCTCTCTTTTCAGCTGGGCGATACGGGGCTCGTACGAGTCCCTGAAGAAGTCGAGGCTCAGGAGAGAGGACGACATGCAGTTCAGATGTGCATTTTTCACGTATATTTATTCAAAGGTGCCGGCCCCCCCTTGTCCGAAAAAACCGATGTGACTCGTCTCCCTTCACGGTGGTCGCTATCCCTCTCTCACTTCGGGGAGCACGGTATCGGATCGTGACAGGCAGTGTGCACGGCGATACCGGGTATCGACAGCAGATTCCGTTCCGGCCCGCATTGTCGGTCCTTCCGTGCCGCGATAACGCAAAAACCGGTTCGGGAGTCCGTTCAGGTCGGGAGATGGCCGGTTCCCTCGAGGAGCGCCTGCACGTCACCGGACGAGGAGAAACGGGCACGGGAGAGGGACCTCCCTGTTCCGCCCACCCGGAGATAGTCCCGGTGTACCTCCCCCCGCGTTCGATGAATGCGACGAGGAGGGGGTCCCGGGGGCTGAGGACCCGGCGGAGTTCTCCGAGCGCCGGGACCGGGTCGCTCGGAAAAACAGGTAACCGTGATCGGCANNCTCTGCCCCGCCCCGGACGACCTCCATCCCTCCGACGAGCCATCCGGCCGGGGGCATGCGATGGTTCGACCCCGAGCGTGATGCCGGGAGGTGCGGCGAACCTCCCGGACCCGACCCCCCGCTTCGATGGAACGGGAATCGATCGGGGGGAGGACCCTGCGGATACGGGCCAGCTCGAACAGGCCTCCGTCGACCCGATCGGGAATGCGGTCGGGTACCGCCGGCCCGGCGGGAGAACGGCTGGTGGGAATTGATGGTCGCGGACACCGGCATCGGGACCGAGGAGCAGTACTTCGACCGTATCTTCGTGGCCTTCCCGCGGCTCAATACAAAGGAACGATCTCCGGGAACCGGGGTCGGTCTCGCGATCGTGAAGCGGATCATCGACCGGCAGGGCGGCCGGGTGCGGGTCGAATCGACGCCCGGCGAGGGCTCGACTTCCTTCTTCACCCTCCCGGCGGCCCGGCCAGTCGCTCCGACAGCTTCGTTCCGAAAGGAGACCGTATTTGCCTGATACCCCCGGGCGTTTCGCCCGGGGCATGAAATCCGCGGTCGCCCGGCGTGAACGGACCGGTGACGGTCGCGACACTGCGATCCTGTTCGCTGACGGCCTCGCGGGCCGCGTCTTCAGAGTTCTGCAGGGTGCGGTTCATCGCGGGCGTGCTCATGCAGCCAGTCCCCGATGACGGCGAGGGCCTCCGGGTCGAGGATGCGCCCTTCACTGTTGTAATGTGCCCCGACCTCGGCGGCCACGAGCGTATCCCGGGGTTTCTCCTCGTGTTTCAGGACATGGTCGGCGGTCTCCGGATACGAAAACGCAACGTTTCCGGCCCGGGCAACGACCTTCTCGAGCGCGCCGCCATCGGCCTGCCAGTCGACCTGGATGTCCTTCTTACCGATCACGACCAGGACGGGCTCCCGCACCTTCGCGATGAGGCGGGACGGGTCGGTCGCCCAGAGCTCCCTCGCGAACGGCAGGTTGACAGGGGCCGCAAGACCGAGGAGCAGGGCCCGCAGCCCTTCAGGGAGAGACGGATCGGGCTCTATCGGCTCGCCGGCCTCGAAGGCGGCGATTGCGGCGTCGTACAGGTCCATCAGGAGATCGCCGTCGGGCAGGTTCGTCACCTGTGCGAGGATCTGGCTGCGGGCCACTTGCCCGACGGAACGGCCCGGCGCGCCGGTGAGCACGAGGCCCACGAACCGCCTCTCCGCCGCCCGTACCTGGTAGTTCAGGGCGTGGAGGCCCCCTCGCTGTTCGTCAGCACGAACAGCCGGGCGGGGTCCATCCCGCCATCGGAGAGCAGGGCGTCACTGCCCCGGCCAGTTCGTCGAGGTGACTCCGCATGCTGATCCTGCCCGCGAGCCGACGGGCGTTCTCCCGTGCATGCGGCCCGGAAGCCCGCTTGTCGTACCGCAGGGTCATGAACCCTTCCCGGGTGAGGGCTTCGGCCAGCAGGCGGCCGCTGCCGTTGGACCCCGGGAGCAACGGCGAGCACCAGTCCCGGTCGGTCGGCCCGCTCCCGGCGACAAAGACGATCCCCGGGTGGGGACCCGCACCCGCCGGCCGTGTCAGGGTACCGTGCACGGGGATTCCGTCGACGTCCCAGGCGACCTCCTCGGATGTGACCGTCATTCAGCATTCCTCGCGCGAGAACGGTATAATACCTGCTATGGGGGTGTCGGGTGCCGGATGAGCGACGATCCGGAAGACCGGAGCCGTAGAGGATGCTTTTCTCACTACGGTGAGATTGTCCCTGTGCAGAATTCCGGCGCCGGATCGCTCCTCGCGTGCCCTCCGGAGACGGCGTCGGCATCCGGAATGTGAGAATGCTCACCTCCCGGAACGGGCTATGACGATGGCTCGGCCTCCAGGTACTCGGCGAGCCTGTCGACGGATGCCCTCATTCCGGCCTCGGCCGGTGCGCGCATCTCCTTCGGGATACCGTCCTCCCGCACGGTCAGAACGGTCCGGCCTTCCCGCTCCTCGAGGGTGACCGTCATGACGGTCCCGGCCGGCCAGTCGCCGGGAAGCCCGTAGTGCGAGGCCGGGACCGCGTTCCCCTCCGCGTCCAAGAACGAATCGGTGGCGACGATCCGCTCGGGCTCGACGATCTCGCGAAACACGCCGGTGTTGAAAAAGTCCCGGCCGTCGGGCGAGCGGATGCCCCGGAGATACTTCCCGCCGATACGAGGGTCGGTCTCGGTCACGGGCGCCGTGAAGCCTCGCGGCCCCCACCAGCGCTTGAGGCGCTCCGGCTCGGTCCACGCTTCGAAGACGGCCCGGCGAGGGGCGTCGAGGATGCGCGTGACGACGATCGCCTGCTCCCCCGGCCCGGTCGAAGGTTTCGCGTCCGCGGGCGCCCGCGTGCTGGAGTTCTCCGGCAAACTATCACGCCTCCTACGCCGCGGGGACCGGATAAACGTTCCGATGCGGATCTCCCGTGTAGAGTCTCGAATTCATTTCAC
>DUGU01000188.1:216-7999 GCA_013331215.1 Methanoregulaceae archaeon | reverse complement strand
GAAGAGGAGCAGGCTCATCTGGAACGCGATCGAGCTCAGGATCTCCTCAACCATGCGTCGCCTCCGCGCCCTGCGACCGCAGCGACGATGCCACCCGCCGAAGACTCATCCCCTCTGATTGCGCGTCTGCCCGATTAATGCGTTCCGTTGTGTCGATTCGCATCGAGGCCGCGTGTCGCCAGGGAGCGCCGTCTCGGTACGGTTCGACGGGAGCGGTGGCCGACGGAGCGGCCCGGAGCGTCGAGCACCGAGCGGTCCCTGCGCATCCGTCACCGCATGCTCTGCGTGGGACGGCGGAGTCGCTTGTAGAGTTCCATCACAGCCAGGATCGAGGAGGCGATGACGATCAGCACGACCCATGCCGTCGGGCCGATCGGCCCCGTACGGAGGACGCCGGCCAGCACGGGCATGTACATCACGGCGGCGTTGACCAGCGCGGCCCCGATCACGGAGAGGACGAGGAACCGGTTGCGCGAGAGCGGCATCCGGAACGCCGAAACCGTCTCCGAACGTGCGTTGAAGACGTGGAAGTTCTCGAAGAGGACGAAGAGGACGAGGAGCATGGCCCGGGCCTGGTCCTCGGCCATCCCGGTGCCCAGAAGCCATGTCCAGACGGCGAACCCGATCACACTCATGGCCGCGGCCGAGAGCAGCGTCTCCTCGAGCATCAACCGGTCGAAGAGCCCCTGCGTCGGCGGGCGCGGCGGCCGGCGCATCGCGTCGGGCTCGCCGGGCTCGAAGGCGAGGCCGATGTGCTGGATCCCGTTCGTGACCAGGTTGAGCCAGAGGAGCTGGACCGCTGCGAGCGGCAGGGGGAGCCCGGCGATCGTGGAGAGGAGGAAGAGGACGACCTCGGCCGCGCCGGTCGAGACGAGCAGGTACGTGACCTTCCGGACGTTGTCGTAGGCGAAGCGGCCCTCCTCGACGCCGGCCACGATCGAGCTGAACCGGTCGTCGGTCACGATCATCGAGGCCGTGTCCTTCGCGACGTCCGTGCCCGAGCCCATCGCGACCCCGATGTTGGCGCGACGGAGCGCGGGGGCGTCGTTGACGCCATCCCCGGTCACGGCCACGAAGTGGCCGAGCCGGAGCAGGGCCTCGACGATCGCCAGCTTCTGGAGCGGCGCCACCCGGGCGAAGACCGACGCCGACCCGACCCGGTCGAGGAAGGCCGGCACCTCGGGCGAACCCAGTTCCTCGAGCTCGGCGCCCGTCGCCACGTCCTCGGCCCGCGAGGCGATGCCGAGGGTGTGCGCGATCGCGAGCGCCGTGCCGGGGTGGTCGCCGGTCACCATCACGACTCGGATCCCGGCCGCGCGGCACTCGGCCACCGCTTCCGCCGCGTCCGGCCGGACCGGGTCGATGAACCCGGCGAGGCCGAGCAGCACGAGCGGGGGGAGCCTATCCTCGTCGAGATCCGCAGGGTCGATACCGTCGTCGAGCGGCCCCTCCGCGACCGCGAGCACGCGGTACCCGCCGGCCGAGAGCGCGAGGAAGGCCGCGTTCACCTTCTCCAGGTCGAGCGGTAGCGGTCCCTCGGGCCCGGCCACGGCCACGGCCAGGTCGAGCACGACCTCGACCGCCCCCTTCAGGGCGACCATCGGCCGCTCGCCGTCGGGGTACTGCTCGACGGCGACGGCGGCCGCGTACCGCCGCTCGGACTCGTACGGGATCCGGCCGACAATCCGGGCCCCGACCGCGGCCGGGTCGACGCCGAGGGCCCGGGCAAAGCGGAGGAAGGCCGCGTCGACCGGGTCGCCGAGGATGCGGATGTTCCCCTCGTCCACGACCTCGACGGCCTCGCTCGCGGCGACCGCGGCCCGGGCAAAGGCGTGGGCTCCGTGGGGGAAGACCCGGTTCTGGACTACGTCCTCGGCGGAGACCTGCCCGACGTCAGGGAACCAGACCGCCTCGAGGCTCTGGCGGTTCACGGTGAGCGTCCCGGTCTTGTCGGACGCGATCACGGTGCAGGAGCCGAGCCCTTCGACAGCCGCCATCCGCCGCACGATCACCGAGCGTTTCGCCATGCGCGAGGCCGCGACCGAGAGCACGACCGTCAGCGCGACCGGGAGGCCTTCGGGGATGGCCGAGACCGCGAGCGCGACCGCGACGAAGAAGACCTCCGCGAGCGGCGTGCCGCGCCAGAGCGCGATCCCCGCGAGGGCGATGGCGGCCACGACCACGGCGATGCTGATCGTCCGGGCGAACCGGTCCATCCGCTCGATCAGGGGCGGCTTGGTCCCCTCGCTCCCCGAGACCGCCTCCGCGATCGCCCCGATCTCCGTCCGGCCGCCGGTCGCCACCGCGACGCCCGCGCCCCGGCCCGAGGTCACGACCGTGCCCGCGTGGGCCATCGAGCGCCGCTCGGCCACGGGCGCGTCGGGCGCGACCGGCTGTTCCGCCTTCTCGACCGGGAGGGACTCGCCGGTCAGGGCCGATTCGTCCACGGCGAGGTCGTCGACCTCGACGAGCCGCAGATCGGCCGGGACGCGGTTCCCCGACTCGAGCAGCACCCGGTCGCCCGGGACCACGTCCTCGGCCGGTACGGAGAGAGTGTGCCCGCCGCGGAGGACCCGGACCTCGGTCTCGAGTAGACGGCGGAGGGCCTCGGCCGCGCTCTCGGCCTTCCACTCCTGGAAGGTCCCGACGACCGCATTGGCGAGCACGACCACGAGGATGAAGGCCGCGTCGCGCCAGTCCCCGAGACCGGCCGAGACCGCGGCCGCCGCGAGGAGGACGTAGATCAGCGGGCTCCTGAACTGCCGGAGAAAGAGGACCAGCGGGCCGGGCGGCGGCCGGGTAGGCAGCAGGTTCGGGCCGTACGTCTCGAGGCGGGCAGCGGCCTCCGCGCCGTCGAGGCCGCCGGGGCCGGTACCGAGCCGCTCCTCGACCTCGTTTCCCTCCAGCGCGTGCCACGCATCCGCCGGCGCCTCCCCGGTCATCCGGCCTTGATTCTTTTCCGAAGGTATATGAACGCTACGGCCATCGAGGCTAAGAACGTGGCCGTCGACTCCCTGTCATGGACCGGCCCGGCCTTCCCCTGCTCTCCCTCCTGCTCGCGAACGCCGTCACCATCGCGCTCGCCCTCCTCCAGGACTGGCCGCTCGGGACGGTCCTCGCGGTCTACTGGTTCCAGTCGGTCACGATCGGGCTCTTCACCTTCATCCGCCTGCTCGGCGTATCGGCCGGCACCGACGGGCGGGAGCACGGCAGGGGCCTCGTCCTCGCCGGGTTCTTCGCGGTCCACTACGGGCTCTTCCACCTCGTCTACCTCGTCTTCCTGGTCTCGTTCGCGCTCGCCGGGACCTACGGGATCGGGGATCCGCTCGGGCTCGCGGCCGGCTGCGCGGTCTTCTTCGCCAACCACCTCGTCTCGTTCCTCTGGTACCGGCCGCGCGAGGAGGCGTCCCCCGAGGCGATCTTCTCGGAGCCGTACGCCCGGATCGTCTCGATGCACCTCACGATCATCGCCGGGGTCTTCGTAAGCCTGATGGTGCCGGGCGCGACGGGGATGCGGCTCGTGCTGCTTCTCTTCCTCTTCCTGAAGACCGTGGCCGACGTCGCGGCGCACCTGAAGAAGCACGCGCGGACGGTCCCGGCATCCGCGCCGGCCCCGGCGGCGGCACGTATTTAACCGCCGCCGGCCTCCCTGGAGGCGGTGAGATGATCGTGGAGTTCGAGGTGGTGGAGACCCGCGAGGCGTACGGGGAGATCGCGGGCGAAGAGGACGCGTACGTGCGCCGGCGGCGCTTTCTGGAGATGCTGATGCCGTTCGACCCGCTCTTCTCGGTCTTCGGCGTCTCGCTCGGCGGCGATCCGGACGCGGCCCTGCAGGCGCTCGCGGCGTGGTCGTTCCTGATGCCGGAGGCGATCGACGAGCGTGCCCTCGACGCGCTCGACGAGCTCGAACGGGACCACGCCTGGGAGCTCTCGCGCCGGACGCTCGAGGACGTCCGCGACCTCTTTAAAAATTCCTGGGACCGGATCCCGCTGCAGGGCATCCGCGCGGGCATCTTCCTGCTCGACCCCGCCCGGATGAACCCGGCCGACCGCCGCTGGGGGTACACGGGGATCGGGAGCGTGCCCGGGTACGCGCTGCTGCTCTACGCCGAGCCGAACGAGTACAACATGGCGCGAATCCAGGCGACACTCGCCCACGAGTGCCACCACAACGTCCGCCTCGCGCTCTTTCCCTGGAACCCCGCCGATCTCTCCGTGGCCCAGCACATCGTCATGGAGGGGATGGCCGAGGCCTTCGCCACCGAGCTCTACGGCGAGGAGACGGCCCGGTACTACGTCACCGAGATCGACGAGGACGGCCTCTCGCGTGCCCGCGCGGCGATCGGGGCCGCGCTCGACGAGCGGGGCTTCGACGCCACCCGCTCGTACGTCTACGGCGACCGCGCGGCCACCATGGGCGGCGAGCGCCTCGGGCTGCCGGACTTCGCCGGCATGGCCGTCGGGTACCGCGTGGTGCGGCAGTACCTCGAGGAGACCGGCGCGAGCGTCGCGGAGGCGACCTTCCTTCCGGCCGACGAGATCGTGCGGGGCTCGGGCTACCTCGACTTAGGCGGGGCGGCCGAAGCCGCGTCGAGGTCGGGGTTCCGGATCACGCACCCCTCGCACGGCGTCGCCTCGAACTCCAGGGTGACGTGGGCGATCCCCATCCGGCGGAGCGTGTTCTTGATCGCCGTCTTGATCGCCTCCACCTCCTGCATCGTCGCCGCCCCCGTGACCACGTGGCCGTCGAGCACGAACAGGTCCGAGCTCAGGGCCCAGACGTGGACGTCGTGGACGGCGTCGACCCCGTCCGGCTCCTCCATGGCCCCGATCACGGCCTCGAGGTCGAGGCCCGGCGGGGTGAACTGCAGGAGAATGGCCGTGGTCTCGCGGAGCAGGCGGACGGCCGAGGCGAGAACCAGGAGCCCGATCAGGACGCTCAGCACGGGGTCGACCAGGGTATAGCCCGTGAAGAGGATGAATACGCCCGCGCCGACAACGGCCGCCGACGAGAGCGCGTCGCTCGCCACGTGGAGGAGCGCGCTCCGGACGCCGAGGCCGCCGTGGCCGTGGAGCCGGGCGATCACGACGAGGTTCGCGACGAGCCCCACGGCCGCGACGACGAGCATGATCGGGGCCTCGATCGCCGTCGGCGAGCGGAACCGGCCGACCGCCGAGTAGAGAATCCCGGCGGTCACGGCGATCAGCACGAGCCCGTTGACGAACGCGGCGAGCACCTCGGCCCGGTGATAGCCGTACGTCCGGGCGCTCGTCGGGAGCTGCCGCGCGAGGACCACGGCCGCGAGCGAGAGGAGCAGGGCGAAGAGGTCGCCGAGCATGTGCACCGCGTCCGAGACGAGGGAGAGCGAGCCCGAGAC
Organism: Methanoregulaceae archaeon; assembly: GCA_013331215.1. GTDB lineage: Archaea > Halobacteriota > Methanomicrobia > Methanomicrobiales > Methanospirillaceae > UBA288 > UBA288 sp11384u. The sequence continues at coordinate 2,621 of DUGU01000188.1, read as the reverse complement.
GTACCCGCCGGCTACCTCCACGCCGAAGATCAGGAGCGTGATAAGGATCGCGGCTCGGAGCGAGGCGACCGTGGCCCCGTGCTCGTCTCCGCCGGCCGCGTGCTCATGCTCGTCCATGGGGGGATCGCATTTCTCTGAGCGGACGGACGGAAAAACGTTGCGGGGCGCCGGAGGGAAAAAGGTGTGAATGAAGCCGACGCAGTCAGTCGCGGCTGCTCCGGCTGCCGGACGAGCCGCCGTGGCCGCTGTGGGAGTGCTCGCCGCCCTTCGAGGCGGTGCGCTCGCGCGTCTCCCTGGCCCTCGAGGTGGAGCCCCGGGTCGTGGTCTTGTCGTCTCTGTCTGCCATGACGGTCTCCCGTGCGGAGGGCGTGTCCGGCACTCCGGTGCACTACCCGGCCGGGAGATATATGTTTTGCCCATGTATGGGCCTGTGATGTTCCCCTGAGGTCCGCTGCCGTCCGAATTGGCCGTCCCGGGGACAGGGCAGATCCCTTCTTTGCCCCGGACGCCGATGGTTGCGGCATGGAGCTTCTGCGCATCCCCACGGCCCGGCTCGAGCTCGTCCTCGGGACCCCCGACCTCTTCCGCCGCGACCTCGAGAACCGCGCCGCGCTCGGTGTCGCGCTCGACGCACGGGTTCCCGAGGCCTGGCCGCCGCCGATGATGGACGACGCGACCCTCCGTCAGTTCATCGCGCTCTCCTCGGACCCGGACGGCCCGGTCCTCGCCGGGTTCTACTGGGTCCTCGTCGAGAACGGCGAACGGATCCTCATCGGGAACGGCGGGCTCACCCTCGAGGCGCCGGACCGGTTCGCGCTCGGGTACTCGGTCCTCGACGAATACCAGGGGCGCGGTCTCGCCACCGAGGCCGTGGCCGCGCTCGTCGCGTTCGGGTTCGAGACCCCGGGGATCGAGCGGATCGTCGCGTACACGTACCCGTCGTTCGCTGCGTCCCGGCGCGTGCTCGCGAAGAGCGGGTTCATGCCGATCGGCGCCGGGGGCGCGCCCGGCACGATCGCGTTCGAGCGCCGGCGCTGAGAGCCCCGGATCAGGCCGGGGCCTTCCCGAGAACGAACGTGAAGAACGAGTAGATGCGCTGGCCCGGGAACGCCGCCATGACCTCGCCGAGGTTCGATGCGTAGGCCACGCGGCCGGAGAGCCCGGGGGGAAGCTGCGAGGCGATCCGGTCGGCGAAGGCCTCGGGCGAGTAGTGGCGCGAATATGGGGCCCTGAACTCGTCGTCGCGCCAGATCCGCACGGCCCCGGGCTCCTCCGAGCCCGGCGGCGGCAGCGCGTGCGGGCTGTGGAGGACGAAGTGGGCGTCGTCGAGGTAGAGCGGCGTGATCGCGGCCCGGCCGCCTGGCGCGAGGATGCGGGCCATCTCCGCGAGGAACTGCCGGTCGGTCTCGCCGAAGAAGAGCTCGAACGCGCACTGGATCGAGACGGCGCGGGCGAACCCCGCGGGCAGATCGGTCGCGGTGGCGTCCCCGCCGATGTTGATCCCGCGAATGCCGGGCCGGTAGATCAGGTCGAGCCGGTAGGCCTCGACGCCCCGGTGCCGGAGCACCCGCGCCCAGGGCGAGCCGGCCGAGGCCACGTCCACGTAGGTGTCGCCCTTCCGGAGCCGGAGCTCGCGGGCGACGATGTAGTGTTCGAGGCACTTCTCGATCCGCATCCCGCCGAAGCGGCGGTAAAACCGGCCGAGGACGGCGTAGCGGTCGAGCCAGTCCTCGAACTCGTCGAGGTCCACGGGTGTGTCGACGACCAGGACGCCGGCCGACGCGAGCCGGTCCCGGAGGCCGCGGTAGTAATCAAGGTTCGCGGACGGCGCCCGCGTGCGGTCGTAGTGGCGCTGCCGGTGGACCGGGTCGCTCTCGAGGTAATCGTCGTGGTGCCGCTCGAGCGCCCGTTCGCGGTCGAGCGAGGGCTCATCACGGGGCGGGGGGCGGCGGCCCACGGCCGCATCGAGCCGCTCCTGCAGGAGTAGCAGTCCTCTGGTCAGCATCGTACTTCCAGTCCTTCCGGTGCCGCCGGCGATCCCGAGAGACATCCGGCGGGATAGTCGCCTTCCACCCTTATGCGCCCTGGAGCGGCACAGTGGACCCGAATGTGAGGGGGCGGAATAAAGATACTTTTCGGTCCCGTCACAACCTTAATCTCCTCGTACGTCCATCACGGCGCGATGGATGACGAACGTATCTTCAGGGGTCTTATAGGAGCCGGTGTCGTTGCGTGCATCGCGCTCTTCGTGGTGGGGTTCGCCGCGCCTCTCATGCCGCCTGAGATCACCGCCTTCATGCATCGCGGGACGGACGCGTCGTCCTCTGTCGGGAACGAGACCCTGGCGGCCACGCTCACGGGCGTCCCGCTCCTGCCGGACGAGGCCGGGACCCCGATGGCGTCGC
>DUGU01000188.1:0-206 GCA_013331215.1 Methanoregulaceae archaeon | reverse complement strand
ACCGTCGCGACCACGGCGACGACGGAGCCGACCGCCACTCCGATCGCTACGCCGCCGATGTATTTCGAGCTCGTGTCGACGACCGTGGTCACGACCACGGTCTCGCCGGCGTCGACGGCGGCCCCGTCCGCCTACACGACGGTCCCGTCGTCTCGTTCGCCCGGGCCGACCACCGTGCCGTCCCTGAGCTGGCCGGCCGCGACCTC
>DUGU01000060.1 GCA_013331215.1 Methanoregulaceae archaeon | reverse complement strand
CCCGCGTACGTCAGGGCGTCCAGGTTGACGACCGAGCGGTCGGGGTGACGCGCGAGCTGGTCGCGCACGAAGTTCGCGCCGATGAAGCCGGAGCCGCCGGTGACGAGGAGGCGCACGGACTCACCCGTGCTTGAGGCCCGGCAGGAGGCCCCAGTCGTACGGTATCTCGGGGCTGTCCGGCCGGAGGCGGAACTCGTCGGGCTCCTCGCGGTTGAACGGCAGGTTCGGGACCGAGACGAAGAATGCGGTCTCGTCCCCGATCGCCTTGAACCCGTGGTAGACGCCGGGCGGGACCGTGACGAGCGCGGGGTTCTTCTCCCCGATGAAGACCTCCATCAGGTTCCCTTTCGTGGGCGACTCCTCGCGGGCATCGTAGAGCGCGACCTTCATCATCCCGTGGACGCAGGTGAAGTTGTCGGTCTGCTTCCGGTGGTAGTGCCAGGCCTTGACCACGTGGGGGTACGCGGTGGTCATGTAGACCTGGCCGAAGGCCGAGAAGTGCGGATCGTCGCAGCGGAGGATCTCCATCAGCCAGCCGCGCTCGTCCGGGATCACGCGGAGCGGCGTGATCAGGACGCCGTCGATCGTCGATTCCATCGTGCAGTACCTCTGATTGCCATCCTACTTGGCGACATTCGTAGATAAGAACGTCCGTTCCCTGGACGGCCGGCGATTCAATTCAAAACACATAATACAATCCATGTGCATGGTGCATTATGCACCGCTGGCTGCTCGCTGGTTTTCTGCTGCTCTGCCTCGTCGCGATCGGCGGAGCGGTCGACCTCTCGTGGACCGATACGGCTGCGATGGAGACCGAACCGTTCACGCTCACCGAGGGGATCGTGTACCTCTCCGCCTTCTCGTCCGGCGGCGTCTACGTCCGGCTGATGGACGCCACGGGGGAGACCGTCGATACGGGCCTCCTGCTCGAGTCCGGAAACGTCGAGGCTTCGAAGGCGTTCCGGATCGAACGGACCGGGGATTATTCTCTCTCGATCGACGGGTACCGGGAGTGGACCGTCACCCTCGGGGACCCGCCGGAGGACGAGGACCCCGATGCCGGCCTCGAATGGACGGGGAACGGCGTCCAGTCGACCGGGTTCTTCCTCCTCGAACCGGGGACGGTGAGGCTCACTCTCTCGACCCCGAGCGCGGCTTCGGCGGACCTGCTCGACGCCGAGGGGAGGTATGTCGGATCGGTGATCACCAGCTCCGGCGAGGGCGAGGACTTTACGGAGATCGCGATCGCCCGGGGGGGACAGTTTCTCATAAATGTCGAAGGGTTCGGCTCTGCCGAGACGTGGACGGTCTCGGTCGTCCCGGTCGCGGGCCCCGGGCCCCTGCCGTCGTCACCGGGCGCGCCGACCCTGGAGCCCATTCCCGCCGTGACGCCGGCGATCGTGGTCCCGTCGACCCCGGTGCCGACGGAGCCGACGGAGCCGACGGTCCCGACGGCCCCGCGGTTCGGTTCGAGGCGGTACCTCGTCGGAAACGCTCCGTCGACCCCCCCGGTCGGGATCTCGGTCCGGGGGCCGGCTGCCGCCCCGACGCCGCGGACCCGCCAGTTCGGGACCGGCTCCACCTCGTACTCACCGCCGAAAGGGGGATTTGCCCGGTGGTACCCCGCGACGCGGTGGCGCGCGGGCCGGTAGGAACCCTATTTTTATATCTCCCGTCGGTCCATGAATACCATGGACTCTACCTCCATGCGTGAATGTTTTATTCGCCGATAATCTGCGCTTCTTCGATACGACGCTCCGCGACGGCGAACAGACGCCCGGCGTGTCCCTCGCCCCCGACCAGAAAGTCGAGATCGCCCGTATGCTCGCAGAGGTGGGTGTCGACGTGATCGAGGCCGGCTCCGCGGCCGCCTCCGAGGGCGAGCGCGAGGGGATCCGGCTCGTCGCCGAGGCCGATCTCGGCCCCGAGGTCTGCTGCTACGTCCGCGCGCTCCCCGTCGACATCGACTGGGCCGCGGACGCGGGCGCGGACTCGGTCCACCTGGTCGTGCCCGTCTCGGACCTCCATATCGAGAAGAAACTGAGGAAGGACCGCGCGGCCGTCTGCCGCATGGCCTTCGCCGCGATCGAGCACGCGAAGGAGCGGGGCCTGATCGTCGAGCTCTCGGGCGAGGACGCGAGCCGGGCGGACCAGGCCTTCGTGGCCGACCTGTTCGGCGAGGGGGTCGAGCGCGGCGCGGACCGGCTCTGCTTCTGCGACACGGTCGGCCTCCTGACGCCCGAGCGGGCGCGGGAGGTCGTGCCGCCGCTCGCCGCGCTCGCCCCGCTCTCGATCCACTGCCACGACGACCTCGGCTTCGCGCTCGCGACCACGGTGGCCGCGCTCCAGTCCGGGGCCACGTGCGCCCACGCGACCGTGAACGGCCTCGGCGAGCGCGCCGGGAACACGGCCTTCGAGGCGCTGGTGATGGCGCTCGAGACCCTCTACGGCTACCGCACGGGGATCGAGACGAAGCGACTCTACTCACTCTCGGCCCTCGTCTCGCGCCTCACGAAGGTGCCGCTCGCGACCCAGGCCCCGGTCGCGGGCGAGATGGCCTTCACCCACGAGTCGGGGATCCACGCCCACGGCGTCCTCCGCGAGGCCTCGACGTACGAGTCGATCCGGCCCGAGACCGTGGGTCGGTCGCGCCGGATCCTGCTCGGCAAGCACACGGGCACGGCCGCGGTCGAGGCCGCGCTGGCCGAGCGGGGATACCGGCCCGACGAGGTCCGCCTCGCCGAGATCGTGCGGCGGATCAAGGAACTCGGGGACGAGGGCAAGCGCGTGACCGACGCGGACCTGCTCGCGATCGCCGAGGCCGTGCTCGCTATCGAGTGCACGCCGGTCCTCTCGCTCCGGCAGTTCACGGTCGTCTCGGGCTCGAACGCGATCCCGACCGCGTCGGTGACCATCCGAGTGAACGGCGACGAGATCACGGGTGCGGCGACCGGCACCGGGCCGGTGGACGCCGCGATCGAGGCCCTGCGCCGCTCGGTCCAGGCCGTCGGCGAGATCGAGCTGCTCGAATACCACGTGGACGCGATCTCGGGCGGGACCGACGCGCTCGTGGATGTAACGGTTAAGATGGCCAAAGACGGAAAGGTAATCACAAGTCGCGGTGCCCGAACGGACATCATCACGGCCTCGGTCGAGGCCGTGGTCGCGGGCATGAACCGGCTGCTGAGGGATTGACATGACGACGACCGGCGCAAAAGTGCTGATTGAGGGCCTCCTCCGCCAGGGAACGAAGACGATCTTCGGCTACCCCGGCGGCGTGGTCCTCCCCATCTACGACGTGCTCTACGACTCTCCGCTCGAGCACATCCTGGTTCGGCACGAGCAGGCGGCGGCCCACGCGGCCGACGGGTATGCTCGCGCCTCGGGCACGGTCGGCGTCTGCCTCGCCACCTCCGGGCCGGGCGCATGCAACCTGGTCACCGGGATCGCGACCGCGTACATGGACTCGATCCCGCTCGTCGCCCTGACCGGGCAGGTGCCGACCAATCTCCTCGGCAACGACGCGTTCCAGGAATCGGACATCCACGGGATCACCATGCCCGTGACCAAGCACAACTACCTGGTCAAGCGCGCGGCCGACCTGCCGCAGGTGATCGCCGAGGCCTTCTACATCGCCTCGACGGGCCGGCCCGGCCCGGTGCTCGTCGACCTGCCCAAGGACGTCTCCACGGGAGAACTCCCCGACGATATCGAGTTCCCGGAGACCGTCAGCCTCCGGGGGTACCAGCCGACGATCCGGGGCCACCCCCGCCAGATCGAGAAGGCCGTCGACCTCATGGTCCATGCCGAGCGGCCGCTCCTCTACGCGGGCGGCGGCGTGATCCTCTCGGGCGCGGACAGGGAGCTGACCGCGCTCGCCGAGCGGCTCGGCGCGCCGGTCACGACGACCCTGATGGGCCTCGGCGGGATCCGCGGCGACCACCCCCTC
>DUGU01000202.1 GCA_013331215.1 Methanoregulaceae archaeon | reverse complement strand
CCGCTCTTTGCCTGGATCATCGGCACCCAGATCGAGCTGACCACGGTCCTGCTCAGCGAGATCTTCGGGGTCTCAATCGACATGACCCTCATCCAGAGCGGCTATGTGCCGTACATCCTCGGGGCCGTCGTCTCGCTGGGCCTCTTCGCGGGCGTGCTGATCCACGAGGTCGCGCACTCGGTGGTGGCGCTCCGGAAGGGGATGAAGATCACCTCGATCACGCTCTTCCTCTTCGGCGGGGTCTCGCAGATGGAGGAGTCGACGCCCGACCCGCGCATCGAGCTCCCGATGGCGCTCGTGGGGCCCGTGACCTCCCTCCTCCTCGGCCTCCTCAGCATCGGGCTCGCCTACCTGGCCGACGCCGCCATACCGAGCCGCCCGATCGCCGGTGTGATCGTCTTCTTTCTCGCCTACCTCGGCCTCCTGAACGTGATCCTCTTCGCGTTCAACCTGCTGCCGGCCTTCCCGATGGACGGCGGGCGCGTACTCCGGGCATACCTCGCCCGCCGGATGCCACCACCCCGCGCGACCAAGATCGCCGCGGACGTGGGCAAGGGCTTCGCGGTCGTCTTCGGGATCCTCGGCCTGATCGCGCTCAACCCGATCCTGGTGATCATCGCGTTCTTCATCTACATCGGGGCGTCGCAGGAGTCGAGCGCGATCCGGTATACGTTCCTGCTCCAGGACGTGACCCTCGGCCAGATCATGAGCCGGGAGGTGCTGACTGTAGACCCCGCAACCCCCGTCCCCCAGGTGCTCGAGCGGATGTACGCGACCAAGCACCTCGGGTTTCCCGTGGTTGAGCACGGCGCCCTCGTGGGGATGGTCACGCTCGACGACATCCACCGCAGGAACCCGATCGACCGCGACGCGCTCATCGTCCGGGACGTGATGCACCCCGGCGCGATCTCGCTTCCGCCCGAGGCTCCCGTGGTCGAGGGGCTCCGCGTGATGTCGGCCCAGAATATCGGCCGGGTGCCGGTCGTCTCGAACGGCGATCTGCTCGGGATCGTGACGCGGACCGACATCATGAAGGTGGTCGAGCTCCGCGAGACCTAGGTCAGGTCGAGCAGATGGTCGATCGGGGTCTCGCCGGCAACCCGGCGCCAGGCCTCGAGCGACCGGAACGGACGCTTTGCCGCGACCGCGGCCGCCCGCTTTTTTCCGACGCCGGGGAGCCAGCGGAGCGCTGCGAGCGGCAGGGTGTTGACCGGGACCGGGTACGGCAGGGCCGTGACCGAGCGCTGCCCGTGGTCGACCACGGCCGCGTCGAGCACGGTCCCGACGGGGAGCGTGAGCGGCAGCCCGAGCAAGATCGGGTACGACCCGAGCGGCCGCGCGAGCGAGAGCGTCCCCGTCCGCTCGACCACCGCGTGCCGGACCACCGAGCCGATCGGGAAGACCCGCTCGAGCATGGGCCGGTCGATCTCGTCCCGGACCGTCTCCTTGAACGAGCGGAACTCGCGGTCGTGCAGGCCGAGCGTGTTCATGGTATGAGCCTGTGTCCCGGGAAACGGCATCAGACGCCGAATGTTAATCCTCCGGACGAGGAGGTTCGCAGCGAGAACCCGGCGGAGGAAGGCGAGGTTCCGGTCATAGGTGGCCGCAGTCTCGCCCGCGAGCCCGAGCACGAAGTTCAGGCCGGGCAGGAGCTCGGGGATGCCGTCGGCCCGCAGTCCGCCGACCTCGTTGACCACCTCGATCGCCCGGAAGACCTCCTCGGGCGAGGCCTTCAGGTTGTTCGCGGCGATCACGGCGGGGTCGGCCGTCTCCATCCCGAAGGCGGCCACGTCGCCGGGGGTGTGGCCCGCGACGATCGCGGCGAGCGCTTCCCGGGCGGCCTCCTCGTGCCGGGCGATGGTGCCGGGGTTGACGTTGTCGATGTGGAGGGTCAGCAGGTCCGGCGCCCCGGCCCGGACCGCGGCGAAGAGCGCCGCAATCCGATCGGGGTCGGGCACGGGGTCGGCGCCGGGCGGGGCGCCGTACGCGAGCAGGTCGGGCTGCCGTCCGAGCCGGAAGTGGCGGGCGCCGTGGGCGGCGAGGGCGCCGACCTCCTCGCCGACGGCGCTCGTCGAGCGGTACCGGGGCGGGCCGTAGAACGGCTCGGTGCAGAAGGAGCAGCCCCCGACGGCCTCGCGGGCGCAGCCCCGGGCGGTCTCGAGCTCGCAGACCACGTGCGGAAACGACGGGTGCTGGGGCAGGACGGCCGCGCCGGCGACGACGAACGGGTCCGTGACCGCGTAGTCGTAGTTACCGCGGGGTTCGCCGCCGGCGAGCGCGGCCTCGAGGGCCGCTGCCGGGTGGCCGGCGAGGAGGATATCGTAGTCGTCGAGGCCGGGGGGCACGGCCCGCTCGCCGCCGCCGGGGGCGTACCCGAAGAGGACCGGTCCCCCGATGGCGGTCGTGGGGTTCCGGAGCTGCCGGCCGAGCTGGCGGAGCTCGTCGAGGGTCGCGGGCGTGCCCGCGAGGTACTTGCCGGGCACCGTCGTGCCCGCGTGGACCACGACCAGGTCGGCGCGGTCGAGCTCGCCGAGGAGGGCCGGGTCCAGGCGGAGCTGGTCGATCGTCCGGTACCGGACTCCGTAGCCCCGCTCGAAGAGGACGCCGGCGAGTCCGCGGACCTCGGGCGCGACGTACGGCGGCACCCCCAGGCAGGCCGGCTCGTCCACGTAGCCGTCGAGGAGGACCGCGCTAGAGCTCATGGCCGAGGAGGGCGAGGAGCCGGCGGGCGAAGCGGAGCTTCCCCCGCTTGATCGGGTCGACGCTCTCGTCGTCGAGGTCGAAGCCGACAAAGGCGACCGAGGCCGCGCCGAGGTGGTGGGCCGCGAACGCGGCGCGGTCGCCGTCCGAGAAGCCGCCGAAGTTGTGGACGTGCGGTAGCGGCGGGCCCTGCGTGGTCCCGACCAGCGGCCCCTCGAAGCGGGGGACCCAGCGCCGGAGCAGGTCCGTGTTGTCGCCGTGGGCGTGCACGACCATGACCGTCCCCTCGCGGTTCATCACGGGGAATGCCTCGGTCGCGCCGTCGAGGTCGGTGAAGACCGCGACGGGCCGGATGCCGCGGGCGTAGAGGACGTCGGCCGCGCCGTCCGCGGCGAGCACGACGCCCCGGATCCGCCCGAGCTCGCGGGAAAGGGTCGGGGCATTGCCGCAGACCGTGACCTCGCGGTCCCGGATCAGGCGATCGAGAACGGGCAGGTCGTCGCGGGGGAGCAGATCGGCGAGGAGCTCGGCCGCGGCCGCGTCGGCCTCGCGGTCGAACTGGAAATAGTCCAGGATCTCGTCGTAGAGGGGCGCCCAGTCGTCATAGTGCATTGCGCCCCTCTTTCTTCTCGAGGCCGACGATGTTATCGAACCGTTTCAGGATTGGGTCGATCACGAGCGAGAGGAGTTTCTCCTTGTCGTCGACCATCGAGAAGTAGGTGAGCGGGATAACGGCCGCGGCCATGTTCGGGTGGCCGCCCGCGTCCCCGATCTCGCCGAAGGCCTCGGCCAGGACGGTCCCGAGGTTGATCCGGACGTCCCGGGACCGGGCGATCAGGAGGATGCCCGTGTCGCCGATCCCGTAGATCAGGGCCGTGTTCACGCCTTCGAGGTTGAGCAGGTAGTCCGCCGCCTGGGGGAGCGCGTCACGGTTCCGGATGTAGCCGACGTTGGAGAAGAGATAGCCCGAGCGGATCACGCGGTTCTGGATCGCCTTTCCGAGGACATCGAGGGTCTCCTTCGAGAGGGACGGGCTCATGATCTTGTCGAGCAGGTCGTTGTCGGCGAGCGGCAGCAGGAACGCGACGTAGTTGAGGTCCTGCGGGGTGACGTTCCGGCGGAAGTCGCGCGTGTCCGCCCGGATGCCGTACATGAGGCCGGTCGCGACCTTTTTGTCGACCGGGACATCGAGGTCCTGCAGGTACTGCGTCAGGATCGAGGCCGTCGCGCCCATGCCGGGCCGGATGTCGACGAACTCGGCCGCGGCCACGGCCTCGTCATCGGCCCGGTGGTGGTCGATCACGATGTTGACCGGGGTGCCGTGCGGGATGTTGTTGTTGACCCCCGGCGCGGACGCATCGACGAGCGCGAGATACCGGCACTCCTTGAGCTGCTGGGCCGTGCACTTCTCCATGCGGATGTCGAGCAGGTTCACGAAAGCCCGGTTCTCCTGGTGGCCGATGTTCC
>DUGU01000124.1 GCA_013331215.1 Methanoregulaceae archaeon | reverse complement strand
TCCGGAACAAGCGCGAGGTCTGGAAGGCCCAGGCCGCGCTCCGCAAATACCGCACGGGCGCCCGCGAGCTGCTCGCGCTCGAGTCGGGCGCGACCAACATGACGCTCGCCGAGCGGAAGAAGGAGAACCTGATCGGCCACCTGCAGCGGGTCGGCCTGCTCGGCAGCGAGGCCGACATCGACGACGTGCTCTCGCTCCGGATCCAGCAGCCGCTCGAGCGCCGGCTCCAGACTCAGGTCTACCGGCTCGGGCTCGCGCGCTCGCCCAAGCAGGCGCGGCAGCTGGTCACCCACGGCCATATCGCGATCGGCGGACGGCGCGTCGACATCCCCAGCTACCAGGTCCGCCGCGACGAGGAGGGGCAGATCGCCTACTACGGCCGATCGCCGTTCACGAACGCGGACCACCCCGAATTGAACCGCACCCTCGGCAAAAGGAGGCGCTAGACCATGGCCGAAGCGAAAGAGAAGTGGGGCATCGCCCACATCTACGCATCATTCAATAACACGATCATCACGGTCACGGACCTCTCCGGGGCCGAGACGGTCACCAAGTCCAGCGGCGGCATGGTCGTCAAGCAGGACCGGAACGAGTCCAGCCCGTACGCGGCCATGAAGATGGCCGGCGACGTGGCCCAGTCCGCTATGGACAAGGGCTTCGTCGGCCTCCACGTCAAGGTCCGCGCGCCGGGCAAGGGCAAGCAGCGCTCGCCCGGAGCTGGTGCGCAGGCGGCAATCCGCGCACTCGCCCGCGCGGGCATGCGAATCGGTCGGATCGAAGACGTCACCCCCGTCCCGCACGACTCGATCCGCCCCAAGGGCGGACGCCGGGGCAGGAGAGTCTGATGCAGGTCGAGTGCCAGCACCGCGACGAGCACTCCTGCCGGTTCATCCTGTCGGGGGCCCTGCCCTCCTTTGCGAACGCGGTCCGGCGCGCGATGGCGAGCGAGGTGCCGAAGCTCGCGATCGACTCCGTCGGGATCTACGACAATACGAGCGGGCTCTTCGACGAGATGCTCGCGCACCGGCTCGGGCTCGTGCCGCTCAGGACAGAGACCGGGACCTACGTGCCGCTCGAAGAGTGCACCTGCGAAGGGCAGGGCTGCGACCGCTGCACGGTCTCGTACACGCTCTCGGTCGAGGGGCCGGGCATGGTCTGGTCGCGGGACCTGATCCCGAATGACCCGGAGGCCGCCCCCGCGATCGGCGACATACCGATCGTCAAGCTCGAGAAAGGGCAGAAGGTCGTGGTCGAGGCGCGCGCGATCCTCTCCACCGGAAAGGCTCACGCAAAGTGGCAGCCGACGACCATCTGCGGGTACAAGAACTACCCGGTCCTGACCGTCGACGCGCACTGCGACGGCTGCGGGGTCTGCGTCGACGCCTGCCCGCGTCGCGTCCTCCGCCTCACCGGGCGAACGGTCGCGGTCGACGCGGCCCGGATCGAGGACTGCTCGCTCTGCCGGCTCTGCGAGAAGGGCTGTCTGTCGACCGGGATCGGCGACCAGCCCGCGGTCCGCGTCGGGACCGAGGCCGACCGGTTCATCTTCACGGTCGAATCGGACGGCTCGATACCGGCGGCCGAGATCCTCCGTCAGTCGGTCCGCTTCCTCCGGACACGGGGCGACGAGCTCTCACGCGCACTTGACGAGATTGCCGAGGCATAGGAATGACACTTACGAGAGAGAAGACCAACCCGCGTCTGACGAACCTGATCACGACGCTGAAAGCGGCCTCGCGCGAGAACGAAGCGCAGGTCTGGCGCGACATCGCGTTCCGCCTCGAGGGCGCGACGAACGCGCGCGCCGAGGTGAACGTCAGCAAGATCAACCGGTACGCGGCCGAGGGCGAGACGATCCTCGTGCCGGGCAAGGTGCTCGGCACGGGCGTGATCGACCGCGCGGTTCGGGTCGCAGCCCTGAACTTCTCGGCCCAGGCGGCCGACAAGATCACGGGCGCGAACGGGACCTGCATGACGATCGAAGAGCTCCTGAACGACAACCCGAAGGGGAGCCGGGTGCGGATCCTGAGGTGACCGAGATGGTAACGGTGATCGATGCGGAGAATCTCCTGCTCGGGCGGCTCGCGTCTACGGTCGCGAAGCGCGCGCTCGCAGGCGAAGAGTTCGCGATCGTCAATGCGGAGAAGGCGATCGTCTCGGGCGCGCGGGCCCACGTCCTCATGGACTTCCGCGAGAAGCGCGAGCGCGGCTCGCGTGAGGGCGGGCCGTTCTATCCTCGGCGCCCCGACCACATCGTCAAGCGGACGATCCGTGGCATGCTCCCGTACAAGCGCGAGCGCGGCGTCGCAGCGTTCAAGGCGATCAAGACCTACGTCGGCGTCCCGCGCGAGTTCGTGGCCGCCGAGCGCGAGTCCCTGCCCGAGGCGCATATCGACCGGCTGAACAACCCGAGGTACGTCACGATCGGAGCGATCGCGACCTTCCTCGGCGCGAAATATTAACGAAGGTGAACGCATGGCGAAGGTGATCAACACCAGCGGAAAGCGCAAGACCGCGATCGCGCGCGCGACCCTCCGGGAGGGTCGCGGCGTGATCCGGATCAACTCGGTCCCGCTCGATGCCTATGGCACCGAGCTGACCCGCATGAAGATCGCGGAGCCCCTGCTCCTCTACCCGACCGGCATCGACGGCATCGACGCCTCGATCACGGTCGTGGGCGGCGGGATCATGGGCCAGGCCGAGGCCGTCAGGACTGCGCTCGCACGCGGCATTGTGCAGTGGCACAACGACCCGGCACTCAAGGAGCTGTACGTCGGCTACGACCGGACTCTGCTCGTCAACGATTCGCGCCAGAAGGAGGCCAAGAAGCCCCATGGCAGCGGAGCGCGCGCGAAGTTCCAGAAGTCGTACCGTTAAATTAAATAAAGACCGAGAGTAACGTGTATGATACCCGTACGATGTTTTACA
>DUGU01000012.1 GCA_013331215.1 Methanoregulaceae archaeon | reverse complement strand
TGCCGCCGATCGAGACCTGGCCGGCCGGGACGCCGTCGAGATAGACCGTGACCGCCTTGGCCGTCGCGTCGGGGTTCGCGGCGTGCAGGGTCAGGGTGTAGTTGCCGGCGATGGTCGAATCGACCGAGTATTTCAGATACTCGCCGGCGCGGATGAATCCGACGTCCGTGACGCCGGCCTCGGTCTCGATGTCGACGCCCTCACCGGCGCGCATGGTGTTGCCGCCGAGGTTCTGCGGCTCGAGGTCGTGATACGCGACGCCCTCGCCGCCGGTGTCGAAGTGCTCGGCCTCGATCCGGGTCGACGGCACGTGCGCCCCGTTGTACGGGCCCGGCGTCTCCGGCGTCGGCGTGACCGTCGGAGTCGGGGTGACGTTCCCGAGAGGTTCGAGCGTCAGGTCGACCGGGAGGGTTCCGTCTGGTGCGGGGTACTGCGTGATGTTGAAGACCGCGTCCTCGTATCCTGAGAGGTTCGCGATGATCTTCCGCATCGGCGTGGCCGTGAGGTAGATGCTGACGTTCAGCGGACCGGCAGTCGTGTTGCCAACGTGATACCGCGTCTGCCCGATGTCCTCGAGGTAGATCTCGGCCCCGGACGGGGTCGTCGAGATCAGGAAGTACCCGATATCCCCACCGACGGACGGCTCCTCGGGCAGACCGACGAGCTCGACCGTGGCGACCTTCGCAACGGAGAGGGACGGCGGCACCGAGGCGCCAACGAGCCGGAGCGGCCACATCGTCGTGGGCAGGGGCGCGCCGTTCAGACGATCGGCGATAATGAAGTTCGTGGTCCGCGCGACCTCGCCAGAGTAAAGGCTCCTGTTGTAGCCGTCGACCGCGGAGACCTTCACCGTGTAGTTCCGGGTCGCTAGCGCGTCGTTGAAGGACGATGCATCGGTGTCGTCGACCTGCCCGACCAGAGTCCAGAGCGGGACACCGGACCATGTTCCCGAGATGTCGGTATAGTTGACGCGGTCCGACGATGCGTCTAAGGCGGACTTGGAGACCATCGCATTCTGCGCACCCTTCAGGGCGAGGGCGAAGTCGGCGTCGTTCGCGACGAAGACCCGGACCCGGACGACGGCTGTCGCGTCATCGAGCGCGGCTCCCTTGACGCCGAAGTAGAAGACGAGCTGGTCGCCGTTCTTCACGGACTGGGCGCTGATCCCCTGGTCGGCCGAGTAGTCGTTCATCACGGCGCCGTTCAGGGTGTAGGCCCAGGCCGTGTTCTCGGTCTTGTTGAAGTCGAAGGTCGAGACCCCGTCGAGCAGGAACGTGGACATGGTCGACCATTTCTTGTCGGTCGCCCTGTACGTGAACCCGCCCTTCGCGGCCGCGGCCTGGAGCGCGCCGTGGACGGTCAGGTTGTTCACGGGGATGGTCGCACCCGAGTTGTATGCGTACGCCCCGAAGGTCCCGTTGATGAGGGTCACGTCCCCGTCGAAGACCGTCGTCTGCTGCCGGACATGGACCCGGGCGCGGATCACGGCCTCGGCGTTCTCGATGGCGCCGCCCTTCGTGCCGTAGTAGAACTCGACGAGGTCGCCGTCGGCGACACGGTAGACGCTGATCCCCTCGGTCGATGAGAAGTCGTTCTTCGTGACATTGTTCACGCGGTACATCCACGCCCGGTTTGTGCCCGAGTCGAGATTGTACCCGCCGGCGCCGTCGAGGAGCATCGTGCCCATCGTGACCCACTTCTTATCGGTCACGTTGTACCCGAACCCCGAGGCCTTCGAGGCGAGTTCGAGGACGCCGTTCGGGGTCAGGTTCTGGACCTGGTAGGTCGAGCCCGAGTTGTAAGCCGTGCACGGGAAGGTGCCGTCATTCAGGGTAAGGTCGCCCTCGAAGAGGGCGGCCGGGCCCGTCGTCGGCGTGGGGGTGGGGGTCGCGGTCACCGTCGTGATGACCGGCGCGATCGGCAGGCCTTCGAGCCGGATCTCGACCACGTTCCCGATCGACTTGCCGCCGGTCGCGTTGGCGCCGACGAGCTTGAGCGGCCAGACGTTCTTGCCGTTGATCTGCTCGGGAAGCGCCGAGCCGTTCAGGGTGTTCGCGACGATATAATTCGAGCTCTCCGCGATCTCCTGGCTGGTGAAGGTCTTGGAAAAGCCGTCGGCCGCGATCACGCGGATCGTGTACCCCAGTTCCGCGAGGGTGTTGTTGTACGAGGCGCCCGAATGTTCGTTCTCGTCGTCGACGTAGCCGACGAGGCGCCAGAGGGGCATACCCTCCCAGACGCCGCCGCTCGCATCGGTGTAGGTCGCGCGGTGGCCCGACCAGGAGAGGCCGGACTCGAAGTAGGACTTGGTGATGTCGCGCTGGATCGAGCCGTTGAGGAGAATCGTCCAGTCGGTCGACGGTGCGGGGAAGATCTCGATCTTTGCGAGCCACTTATTGGAGAGCTGCGCGGCCGACGGCAGGGCGTCCTTTCCGCCGTACCAACCCCAGTACTTCTCGTCGAAGGTCTCCTTCATGTCCTGGTTGCCGAAGACGTGGAGCCCCCATGGGTTCGTCGAGTTGTCGGCCCCGAAGAAGAGTCGAATGCCGTCCTGGAAGCCATAGCCTTCACGGGCGGTCCACCAGGCGAGGACCATCGGACCCTGCCGGGGCTGGGGGCTGTAGACATTGTCGTACGCGAAGGTCTTGGCGAAGCCGTCGGAGGCGACGACCTTGACCTCGCCGCCCGGCTGCATACCGCCGACGAGGTTGCATAGGTCGGTGAGGTACGTCCCCCTGATCGTCTCGTTCACCTTGCCGACATTGTTGTCCTCGGCCGGGTTCCACTTCGCCGTGTTCGTATAATCGGTGATCTCGGTGAGCGGCCCCTGGAAGAGGTACGGCGTGGCTCCGTCCCCGAAGACGGGGAGGTTGCTCTCCATCCAGGCGACGTCGACGGTCTCCTGGTCTGCGACGGTCGTGCCGTCGCTCGCATATCGGATCACCTGCACCTGGGTCGTCTGCGCGGCGGCCGGAGCGGCCACGAGCAGGACGAGAAGCAGGAACAGCAGAACGTGTGTCGGTCTCATCAGAGGACTCCTCACCGGAGCGACCGTGCGAGAACGGCCGCAGCGATAGCATCGGAATAGGAGAATCCTCGACGGATAGTGGTAAATAGATTTTGTTTTTATTGTGAGTTAATTAAATTAATTTAATCAACTTAATGTGCGTCAGAGCGCGGCGAAGAGCGCGACCACGTCGGCGAAGTCGATCCTGGCGTTTCCGTTGTAATCGAAGAGAGCGACGGGCTCGTTCGCAGCGATCCAGGCCATCTGGTTGAAGTAGAGGACCACGTCCGCGAAGTCCTTCCGGCTGTTGCCATTCACATCCTCGTATCGTCCGTCGCCGTTCGGATCGAGGGGCACGTCTGCCCCGCCCGGCACGGCGAGCGCCCTCGGGGCCGGAAGGATCTCGATACGCGCGACGCTCGAGACCGAGAGACCTGCGGCCGACGGATAGTTCAGACCATCGGAGTAGAAGAAGTGCCAGTAGGCCGGCGCGAGGCTCCGCCGCATATCCTCGTTGCCGAAGACGTGCCATCCTTTCGCGTTCGACGACATGTCGGCAAGGAAGAAGAGGCGCATCGACTCGGGCCACGCGTAGCCGTTTCGAGTATTCCACCAGGCGAGCACGGGCGGGCCCTGCCGGGCCTGCGGCGCGTAGACGTTCGTATAGTTCAGCCGGTTCCGAAAGCCGTCGGCGGCACGTACCTGAACCTCGTCGCCGGGGTGCATGCCGCCGACGAGATCGCAGAGGTCACGGATGGCGGTCCCTCTTACGGTCTCGTTGATCTTCTCGAGGTTCGCGGTCTCGGCCGGGTTCCAGAGATCGGTCGGGACGAAGCTCGGGCCCTGGAAGAGATAGGGGGTGAAACCGTCGCCCATCACGGGCAGGTGCGCCTCCATCCACGAGACGTTCACGGTCGCCGATTCCGCGACCGTCACATTGTTCCAGCCATACCGGACGACGTCGAGAGTGGTGGTCTGCGCGGCGGCCGCGGGCAGGGCCAGCGCCAGCAGCACGGCCAGCGCGACGAGCCCGGGCGTCCCGCGTCCTTCCCTCATGCAGAGAAGTACACGGTCTCCGGCATTAATCTGTTCCGGTTTTGGTCGATGTCAATAAAGTACATTTAACATGTTCCCTCATCTCGTTCGGATGCGAACCTGATCCCGATGGCAGCGACCGCACGATGGCGGACGGCGCGTAGCGCCGTTCTCCCGATCGCAGCGGGGCTCCTCGTCGGCCTCGTGCTCCTCGCGCTCGCCACGCTCGTCATCCGGGCGGCGGAGAGCCCGGACGCACTCGTCTCGGCCGCCGTCG
Organism: Methanoregulaceae archaeon; assembly: GCA_013331215.1. GTDB lineage: Archaea > Halobacteriota > Methanomicrobia > Methanomicrobiales > Methanospirillaceae > UBA288 > UBA288 sp11384u. Next base: position 2,228 of record DUGU01000012.1, on the reverse strand, counting down.
ACCCGGACGTCTGGTACGCGATCGGGACTACCTTCGCCGCTGCAGGCCTCGCGGTCGCGTTCCTGGTCCTGTTCGGGACGCCGCTCGCCTACCTGATGGCCCGGACACGGAGCCGTGTTCTCCCGCTCGTCGAGGCGCTGATCGACCTCCCGCTCGTGCTGCCGCACACGATCGCAGGGCTCCTCGTCTACCTCGTCTTCATGCGGAACGGTCCTCTCGGAGCGCCGTTCGGGGTGGTGGGCCTCTCGTTCGAAGACGCGTTCCCGGGGATCGTGGCGGCCATGCTCTTCGTCGGGATCCCGTACTATGTGGATGCGGCCCGCGACGGTTTCGCGAAGGTCCCGGTCGAGCTCGAGGAGGTCGCCCGTACCCTCGGGGCGGGCCCGGGCGCCGCCTTCGCCAGGGTGGCACTCCCCCTTGCGGCCCGCGAGTGCCTCTCGGGCGCGGTGACGGCGTGGGGCCGGGCGGTCGGCGAGTTCGCGGCCGTGATCATGATCGCATACTACCCGCTCGTGATCTCGACCCTGATCTACACGCGCTTCACGCAGTACGGGCTTGCCGGGACGGTCGCGGTGGCGCTCGTGCTCCTCGCAGTCTGCGGGTCGGTCCTCATCGTACTCCGCCGCGGCGCCGCCCGGCTCTGGAGGCCCGATGCTCCGGTGTGAGGGGTGCCGGGTCCGGGCCGGGGCGTTCGTTCTCGAGCTCGGCCGCCTCCACATCCAGCCCGGCGAGCACTGCCTGGTCGTCGGCCCGTCGGGAGCAGGAAAATCTCTCCTGCTCCGAACCGTGGCCGGTCTGGTTCGGCCCGAGGCGGGCACGGTCCTCCTCCGCGGCGAGGACGCCCTGGACCTGCCCCCCGAGGCCCGGCGTATCGGGCTCGTCTTCCAGCACTACAGCCTCTTCCCGCACATGTCGGTCCACGAAAACGTTGCGTTCGGCCTGCGGATGCGCGGCGCCAGCCGGCGCCATGCCCGGGAGGAGGCGACGGTCGAGCTCGACCGGCTCGGGTGCGCCCACCTCGCTGACCGCCGGCCGGCCACGCTCTCGGGCGGGGAGCAGCAGCGGGTCGCAATCGCCCGCGCCCTCGCGACGGGCGCGGACCTCCTGCTCCTCGACGAGCCGTTCGCGGCCCTCGATCCCGCCACGCGCGCCGCCTGCCGCCTCGAGCTCGCGGGCCTGCGGCGGAGCCTGGACCTGACCATCCTCGAAGTGACCCACGCGCTCGACGAGGCCGGAGCCCACGCGGACCGGATCGTGGTGCTCAGCGGGGGCAGGGTCGTGGCCGACGGGCCGTACGGGACGCTCGCGGCGCGGCCGCCGGACCTCCGCGCCGCCCGGGGACTCGGACTCGAAAACCTTTTTCCGGCCGTCCTCATCGGTCATGCTACCGGAGCATGGTGCTTCGTGCCGCCGGGTTCGGTGACGGTCAACCTTCCAACCGTTGCCGCCCCCGCCGGCGCCTTCGCGCTCGCCGGGATGGTCGAGGCGGTCGAGGACCTCGGCCCTCTCTGTCGCGTCCGGCTGCTCGTCGACCTGCCGGGGGAGCCGGTCCGGCTCGCAGGATTCGCCGCGGCGGGAGCCGGCGCCCTTTCTCCAGGTTTCCGGGCGACGGCGCATTTCCCAGCCGACGCGATCCGGCCGCTCCCGGATTGAGCGGTTGGGTCTGCCAGTCCTTCGACGAAACGGGAAGGTGAAGGACCCGGAGCGGTCTGCCACGACCGGCATCCGGGATGGGGGCAACGGATCACCCGGTGTCTCCCATTGCCACGCATCTCCCTATCACGCCGCCCTCATGCCGACAGAGGGATGCGAAGAGATGCCTTCGATGAGGGCAGGGGCTGCACGTCTGGCGGAACGGCCGCTGTCACGACGAGGAAAAGAATCAGAAGGACGGCATGAGAGCACGGGAGTACCGAAGCGTACCTTCCCGGCAACTGAAAAAAAGAGCCCGGGCGGGGAGTGTCCGAGGGTCTCCGGAGATGGAGACAGCCCCGCCGGTCCCGGCCGGAGATCAGGACTCCGCCGGTTCGCTCGGGTTGAAGACGTTCAGGTAGATCTGATCGCTTCCGGTGTCGGAGAGGCGTTTGCGCTCCGTCCTCTCCTCGACCAGCGCGAGGATCGGCAGGCGCAGGTCCTGTCCGGGCTGGTACCCGAAGATCTTCTGGAGTTCGACCTGGTTCGCGTGCATGAACCGCGCGTTGGGAATCTCCATCGGGCAGTTCTCCTCG
>DUGU01000275.1 GCA_013331215.1 Methanoregulaceae archaeon | reverse complement strand
ACCTGAACATGGACGGGTGCATCCGGCACGCTCTCGACTACGTCGGGGGGCACGGCCCGTGCGCGTGAGTTTCTACGTCGAGGACCAGTTCTTCTTCCGCTACATCGGGTGCGCGACAGTGGCCCGCACGCTCTATCGCGCTCTCGGCGGGGTCGACGGNNCGACCTCGTCCACTACCACACCTTTGGGCCGCTCGCCCTTCACAACCGGAGCCGCGCACACGGCATCTCGCTCCTGACGGCACATTCCACGCCGCGGATCAACCAGGGCAACATCGCGTTCGCCCGTCGGATCAACCGACTCTACCCCTCGATCTACGCGGGCTTCGACCATATCGTCACGATCTCCGCGCCCTGCCATCGCGAGGTGACCGCGATGGTCCCGGACACGCCAGTCACATTGATCCCGAACGGGGTCGACCGTGAACGGTTCCGCCCCGACCCTGCACTCGGAGCCGCCTTCCGCGAGCAGTACGGGATCAGTGCGGAGGAGCGCATCGTCCTGTCCGTCGCGCAGGTGACTCCGCGGAAGGGGATCTACGACTTCTTCGATCTCGCGGCGCACCACCCAGAGATCCGCTTCGTCTGGGTCGGAGGCCTGCCGTATAGCGTCCTCTCCAAGGACTATGCGCGGATCACCGCCCTGCGGGAGCGGGCCGGGCCGAACGTCCTCTTCACCGGGTACGTGGACCGGATCGAGGCGCCGTACGCGGCTGCCGACGCCTTTTTCATGGGCTCGCACGCGGAGACCTTCGGTCTCGTAATCCTCGAGGCCCTCTCCTCGGGCCTGCCCGTGATCGCCCGGTCCATCCCGGAGTTCCGGGAGATCTTCGGCTCCTCAGTCCTCTACTTCACGACGGTCGAGGAGGCGAGCGAATTGCTCGGCGACGATCAGGTGCTCGCCGCATGCCAGGCCCACGCCCGCGCGTCGACGGCTCCATTCGACATCCGGGGGATCGCGGCGCGGCACGCCGAGCTCTACCGCTCGCTGGCCGGATGATCCGCAGCGTTTTTCCCCGCCGGTACCAAGAGGAAGGATTGATGCGGTGGTGGCGATCCTCGGACTTGGTTCTGGCGGCCGCGTTGATCCTTGCCTCGGCGGCGTTCTATGCCGCGCAGCTGTTGATCTTCGCCGATCCGAAGTCGACGATCTTCTACATTCTGCAGGACTTCGCGTTCCTCCCGATTTCGGTGCTGGTTGTCACCCTCGTACTCGAGCGGCTGCTCGAACTCCGGGACCGTCGCCAGCGCCTCGAGAAGCTCCGGATGCTGATCGGAACCTTCTTTTCCTGGACCGGCTACCAGCTCCTCACCCGCCTGGCTGTGCTGGACCGGAGCCTCGCCGGGTACGCACCCGCGCTGCTCTCGAAGCCGGAGTGGACAGACTCCGACTTCGCCCGCATCCGCTCGTCCCTGATCGACCGGAACTTCGATCTCCGGGTGACACCCGCCGACCTCGCCGATCTCAGGCCGTTCCTGCATAACCGGGCAGAGTTCATGATCCGGCTCCTCGAGAACCCGATGATCCTGGAGCACGAGTCGTTCACCGAGCTCCTCCGGGCGGTCTTCCACCTGATCGAGGAGCTCGAGTTCCGCACGGGATTCGATACCCTCCCGCGGAGCGACATCGACCATCTCACAGCGGACTGCGACCGGGTCTACCGTCGGCTGGTAGTCGAGTGGGTCGACCACCTCCACTACCTGCGGGGGCATTACCCGTACCTCTACTCTCTCGCCGTCAGGACGAACCCGTACAACCCCGAGGCCAGCCCCGTCGTCGCTTCGGCAGCATAGCAACGGCGGTTGAAGGCGTCGCCGTCGCTATGTTCATGCGGGACCTGACCGTCACGGGCACGCTCGGCGATCCAACGGGCCACGGGGTCGGAGGAANNTGAACGGTGATGGCACAAAGGAGAAAAGATGCGGGGGGCTCCCGCACGGAAGCCCTCGGCGAGGCCGGAAACCGTATTTTCGGAAACGATCTCAGGACTTCGGGCTTTTCTTGAACGAGAGGACATCGCCGAGCGTGGTCGAGAGCCTCTGCTGCTCCTTCCGATCCCGCGCGATCGCCTCTTCGGGGACGTCGAGCAGTCGAATTTCGAGCACCTTCTCGATCCTGGTGCGAACCTCGTCCTCGGGTACGAGCTCGCCTTTCTCAATCTTTTTAATGAGAAGCTCCCGCTCCTTGGTGGCAAGGGCCAGATCCTTCGTGGTCATCCCCTTCGCGGTTCGGGCCGCGCGGATCCTCTCGCCAAAGTCATCGACGAGTTCGCCCACGAGCTGGTCGAAGAGGTCGCGCCGGTGGCGGACGGGCGGGGCGCCGGGGCGTGCGGCCGGCGAGGTGGGAGCGTACCGTTTCGGCCCCGTCCGCGGCTGCTGCACCTCGGTCCCGTATCGTGCACAGGCCATGCAGACCTGGAGATCGGCCCCCTCGATCCGGACCTTTTTTCCCGGTCCCGCCACCGTTGCGCCGCATAACTCGCACTGCATAGTCACTCGCAAACTTCTTTATAGTCATTACCCTATATACCTATGCGGCCCTCATGTCCGACAGCCTGAAGGATTTTCCTGAACCTCAGAAAGGCGAGGATCTCTATCGGTATCTCCTCGAGCGAGTGACGACGCTTGAGGACCGGAACACCGAGATCCGGGAGCAGCTCCGGCAATTGGAGGCGGACAAGCGGTACTTGGAGACCCAGAAGGTACGGTACGAACGGGAGGTGCGAAAGCTCAAGTCCGAGATCGAGCAGATGAAGAGCCCGCCGCTCGTGATCGGAACCGTCACGGACGTGATCGACTCGACGCGTGTGATCGTCCGGTCGTCGGCGGGCCCGCGATTTCTGGTCGGGCTCTCCCAGAATATCGAGATCGAGCAGATCAAGCCAGGGGCCCGGTGCACTCTGAACCAGCAATCGCTCGCTATTGTCGAGATTCTGCCCACCGACTTCGACGCCCAGATCTACGGGATGGAGGTCGTCGACGCGCCGACGGAGCGCTACGACGACATCGGTGGACTCGACCGGCAGGTGCTCGAGATCCAGGAGTCGGTCGAGCTCCCCCTGAAGAAGCCGGAACTCTTCAAGCGCGTCGGGATCGAGCCGCCGAAGGGCGTNNGACCCTGCTCGCGAAGGCCGTCGCGCACGAAACCGAGGCCCATTTCCTGCGTGTGGTCGGCTCCGAGCTCGTCCAGAAGTACATCGGTGAGGGGGCCCGCCTCGTCCGCGAGCTCTTCGAGCTCGCAAAGAAGAAGAGCCCGTCGATCATCTTCATCGACGAG
>DUGU01000304.1 GCA_013331215.1 Methanoregulaceae archaeon | reverse complement strand
GTCGGCATCTGCGGCGGGTACCAGATGCTCGGCCGTCGGATCGAGGACGACGGGGTCGAGGACCGTGTGGGAACCCTGCCCGGGCTCGACCTGCTCTCTGTCGAAACCCGTTTTGCCGCGTACGAGAAGACGACGCGGCAATCGGAACGGGCGGCCTGCCCAGTCGGACCGATCCTGTCGCGGATGGGGACGGTCGCTGGATACGAGATCCACATGGGCGAGACCGTCCGCGACCCGGGTGTCCTGCCGGCATTCGGGGACGACGGTTCCGTGAGCGATGACGGGCTTGTGATCGGCACGTACCTCCACGGTCTCTTCCAGAATCCTTCCGCGGTCGATGGCCTCCTCTCCTACCTCCACGAGCGGCGGAGGCTCCCCTACGAACCCGTCGCGGACGACGACCCCTACCACCGTCTCGCCGTACTCGTGGCGGAGAACGTCGACCTCGACGGGCTTCTCGGCCTCGCGCTCGAGTCCGCCGACGGGGCGTTCGTCGTTTAAGAGAAGGCGTATTCCGACCGACTGACGCTTTTCGTCCTGAGAACGCCTGCCGCTCCCCCGCGCTCGCGAACGGCATCGGGCCCGGCCGGGCACCCGACAGGAGAGGTGCTCCTATGACTCGGGAACATCGGTGGGACGGTATGCGAGACCGATCGGAGCGGGACCGTCACGGTCTCGTCCGACGAGACCGAGGTCACGGTCATGACTGAGATGCTTGCTGCGCATGCCGATCGGTATCGCTTCCCGCTCCGGTCACGGCTCGTCGCTGCCGGTCAGCCGCAGCAGGACCCGTCGTTACCGCCGCAACTGCTCTCCGTGTCCATATCTTTTCCCCTCAGGGCCGCGGCGATCATCGCCCAGGCGCAGCCCACCCCGCTCTGGACGGTGATCGCCTGTACGGGGCAGTTGAGGGCGCAGGCACCGCATTCCATGCAGGCGGACGGACGGGCGAGTTCCGCGCGGTCCGGACCTTCTGTAAAGACCGCATGCGGGCAGACCTGCGTGCAGCGCCTGCAGTTGATGCACCGGTCGGGATCGTACCGCAGGCTCGTCTCGGTGTAGATGTCGTACATCAGATCACTCCCATAAGCCGGCTCGCGCCAAGGGCGATCCCCGCGAGTAATCCCGCCACGACCATGACCGCCATGACCGGGACGTACCGGAAGATCTCTTTCTTCACGCCGGTCCGGGACGTAAACGTCGAGCTGCCGGTAAAGTTCAGGGCCAGGTACGCGACGACGGCGGGCATGATGAGGAGCACCGTCACCGCCGAGAGCGCAGCTGCCCAGGACGGCAACGCCGGACTTGTCCCGAACGAGAATGCGAAGGGAAGAGCAACGATGGCGCCCAGGATCAGCCCTTTCGTCGAGAAGTCACGCGTCGGGACGAACGGTAGGAGGATCGGGAAGAGGACGGTTCCGGTGAGGATGGCCGATGCTGCGGCGAGCGCCGCGACCGGCCCGGCAAGGTACCACAGGACGATCGCGGCGAGGAACATCGGAAGCGCGAGGACCAGCTCCACGGGCGCCAGGACGATCCGGTCCGCGATCGGGAACTCCACCCGCCGCATGGCCGGTATCGCGGTGTGCGTCTTCAGGTACTCGGGCAGATCCCGGGCGCGGACCGGGCCGTACTCCACGGCGAACCCGGATCGCCGCGCGACTTCCGGCGCCGCGATACCCGGAGCCCCGAGCTGGGGTACGATGATCTTCCGGTGACTGACGACTGACTCGAGGCCCGCGGCCCGGATCCGGCGGACGAGCTCGTCCGTCCCGAACGTCCCCTTCCCCGCCGCGCACCAGACATTGATCCCTTTCGTGTCCAGTACCAGGATCCAGGCGTCGACACCGACGAGCGCCGAACGGAGGGCGTCGAAGCTGAGGGTGTAATTCGCCGATGCAAAGACCGGCGAATCGGCGGCCGGGCGGCTCAGGCGGTACAGGCCGGGCTCCACCCGGTGCCCTTCCCGGTTCCAGCCCCAGCGGGCGAGGAGATGGTCCAGCCGGTTGGCAAGCGTGATGCGACTGGTCGCCGTGCGGACCTCTTCTGCTGGAGCGCTGCCGGTCGAACCGCAGCAGGATTGCGCCTGTGGACCCGGCAGGCATGAACAGCGGGGGCCGGTCTCTTCTCTTCCATCCATTTTCACGACCTCACGCGCCGTCCCGCTCCTGCATCAGCGGCCCGAGGACGTCCTTCACCACGCCGCTCAGGTTCTCCACCTTCATCAGCGCGAGGCAGCAGATACTCCCGTCTCTCTCCCAGCCGATGAGCGCGAGTTTGTCGCCGGCTCGAATCCCGGCTTTCTCCCGCACATCTTTCGGAAGAACCATCTGTCCGCGTTCGTCCACGCTCAGTACCGCCTCGATCCGGCAGCCCCGAACCGGGCCGCACTCGCACGAAGGATCTTTATCCGGGGACATTCCATTCCCCGACGTTTTCCGGGACATCGTGAATTCTCCTCAACATGGTATATTTCCAAACTATTTATACATTTCAGAATAATCAGAAAATTCTCATGTCCCGGGATACCACGGGGAGCCGGTACACCATGAAAGTTGTTGCATTCAAAGGCAGTGCCCGTACGGACGGCAATACCGCCGTTCTCGTCAATACGATGCTTGCGGAACTGAAGAGAGAAGGGATCGAGACCGAGCTCGTCCAGCTGGCGGGAACGGCGGTCCGGGGTGTACCACCTGAGGACGGTGCTTCGCAAACCAGGACAGGCGCGGCGCCGGCAGAGACGATCTCATCAACGACTGTATCGAGAAGATGCAGGACGTGGACGGGATCATCCTCGCCTCGCCGACATATTATGACGATGTCTCCACCGAGATGAAGGCCCTCATCGACCGGGCCGGCCTCGTGGCAAAGGCGAACGGCGACATGCTCCGGCGCAAGGTCGGGGCATCGGTCATCGCGGTCCGGAGAGCCGGGGCCATCCATGCGTTCGATACCATGAACCATTTCTTTCTTATCGGCCGGATGGTCGTCCCCGGCTCATCATACTGGAATATCGGCCTGGGGGGGGACTTGACCCGGTGGACGCGACGATACGGAAGGATTGACGACCATGCGGACGCTGGGCGTCAACATGGCGTGGCTGTCGAAGAGGATCAGCGACTATTTATTCGGATCTCCACGGTCGGGCCCATCGCCACAATCGACGACCCGGCCGCAGGAGAAGGGAGGCGCACTGCAGCCGGAACCGCCCGAAACCGGACCGGTGTCGGATCCGGACGCCGACGATCCCCGTACATGCTCCCGCACAACCTGCTCGGCAACCCGATACGCGTACACGGTGAACATCTCGTCCGGAACCTCGTCGATCCCGAAGGGGAGATCGAGGTTGTAGATCAGGTCGGCCCTGACGATCTCGGGTTTCAGGCCCGGCAGCACCCCGGTCATCATCCGCGACGAGCAGTTGATGAAGCACCCCTCGATCGCGATCACCTTCTCCGCCCGGCGCACCAGGTTCCGCTGGCCCGTGTCCTTCGTGAACGCGCCGCCGAGGCAGATCCGCACGGTTCCGTCGGAGGCGAGCCGGTGGGCGACCAGGTTTGCCGCACGCCGGGCGACCTCCCCCCGGGAGCAGGCCCCCTCGCAGGCCATCACAGCGATCTTCGAGGGGGTCGTCGAGTTCCATTCCGCATAGTCCTCGCACGCCGGGCACTTCCCGGTCACCTTCGCAATCATGACGGTTTCGCAGTCCAAGGTCTTCTCCTCTGTACGACACGTGGGAGTGGGGACGATATATTACCCGGAACCGAAAATCGAAATATTTTGAAAGCGCCATCGGGTTTTTTCACTCACGGCCCGGGGGGGCGGGAATGGATTATTGCTCCCGCTCGCCCATGCTTCGACATGGCGACTGCCCGCTGCTGTCCGGCAGACTGCGCACTCCGGAGCGACTGGGAAGAGGAACTTGCGAGAGAGGAGGCATCGCTCTCCATCGAGCGGGTCGACGACCTCGGCCGGTACATGAAATTGCTCAGCCACCCGGTCCGGCTCAAGATCCTCCTGCTGCTCCTCAACCGCGATCACTGCGTCTGCGAGTTCATGTATATCTTCACCGGCCCCCCGAACCTCGTCTCGTACAACCTCGGGGTACTGAAAAAGGGCGGTCTTGTCGAGACCTATTACCGCTCGAAGCACAGGATCTACACCATCGCCAGGGAAGCGGAGCCGGTCGTTCGGAGGATCAGCACCGCCATATCGGACTGACGGACAGCGTTGCTCCCCTCACGACGTGCTCGATGCGGTCCACCGAACCGGAGCCCGCCCCGATCCGTGCCGGGCTTCACTCCCGGATCATGGAGATGCCGAGGTGGTCGATCCCCCGGTCGCAGAGCGGTTCCGGCACCGGGATCACCGTAACTCCTTTCTCCGTCAGCGAGTACTCGACCTTCGGCGGGATCTGGGAGTAGACGTGCCTGCTGACGACGCCGTCCCGTTCGAGTTCCCCGAGTCGTTTGGTGAGCAACACCAGGGTGATCCGGGGGATAGCCCGCTCCAGTTCGCCGAACCTGGGAGTCCCTTTCCGAAGGACCAGATGATCAGCGTCTTTCACTTTCCCCCGATCACGT
>DUGU01000003.1 GCA_013331215.1 Methanoregulaceae archaeon | reverse complement strand
AACGGGCCGCGCGGGTCATGGGCTCACGCCACCTCGCGGTGGACGACCCGGCGCTCGAGGCCGTGCTCGCGCCGCACCGGGCCGGGCTCGCGCGGGCCGTGAGCGATGCGGCCTGGGATACAGCCCTCTGTAACGTCCTCGAGCGGGCCGGCTATCGGGTCGTGCGGTGAGGGGGGCGGAACGCTTATGGCCCGGGACCGANNGACCATGACCTCCGGTATCGACGCCGAGGACGTCGCGGTTCTCTGCCTCATCGAGGCCGACGGAGACCTCGCGATCTCCGCCGCCGACCTGGCCGATCTCCTCGACGCGACCGAGCGGAGGGCACGGGCGAGTTTCGGCCCGGTCCCCGGCGCCCTTCGCCGGGCATTCGGAGGGCTCGTCCTGGATGCCGCCCTCGCCGCACCGGAAGAGCTCCGCGACGGGACCATCGACGACGTCCTCGCCCGGGTCACGCTCCGCGACCTCCTCGGCCCGATGCTCTCCCGGGACCGGCTCTGGCTCGACGCCGGCGGCGGCGTGTACTGGAGCCCGGCCGCTCCGGCATCGCTGGCCGCCCCGGGGGCGCGGCGCCCGGTCGAGCTCCTCCTCGCGCTCGCCGCGTCCGGCGCGACCCCGCCCGCGGTGATCGCGACCCTCGGGCGGCTCGGCCTGGACCGGTCCTTCCTCCGGACGCTCCTCGACCGGGGCCCCCGCCCCGACGACGACGAGGACCTCCGGCAGCAGGTCTCGTATCAGGACTGGTTCGAGTAGCGGCCCGGCGAGAAGGGTTCCTCGCGGGGCATGCCGGGCCCGACGGTGCGACCGGAGGATATAAACGACGGTACGACGGGGATCCCCTGCATGAAGGCATTGAAGGGATCTGCAATCCTGGCCGCGGCCGCCGCGGTCGCCCTGTTCCTGGCCGGATGCACGAACGCGCCGGGCGCCGACAACACGACTCCGAACGCGACCGTCCCGGTCGCGGAGTCGCCTCTCCTCGGTACCTGGCAGCTCACCTCGTTCTTCGGCGCGAACGGCGAGACCGTCCGGGCCGTCGCGGGTTCGGTCCCGCTCGTGACCTTCGAACGCACGGGCAAGGTCGCGGGCTCGGTCGGCTGCAACCGCTTCTCGGCCGATTATACCGTCAGCGGCACCCGGCTCGCGATCGGTCCGACCGTCTCCACCCTGATGGCCTGCCCCGCCCCGCCCGGCCTCATGGACCAGGAACAGCGGGTCTTCGAACTCTTCCCGGTCACCGCCGGGTACACGGTCGCCGGAGACACCCTGACCCTCCTCGACCGGACCGGCAACCGGATCATGACCTTCGACCGGGCCCCCGCGACGACGAACCCCCCGCTCGCCGGCCCGACGTGGCGTCTTGCCGGGTTCGCGGACGGCGTGACGGCCCGGTCCGCGCTCGCGAGCCCGAACGCGACCCTGATCTTCTCGCCCGACGGCCGCATCTCGGGCACCACCGGGTGCAACGACGTCTCGGGTGCGTACGCGACGAACGGCACGGCCCTCTCCATCGGGCCGCTCGCGGTCACCGAGCGGGCATGCCTCGACCCGGCCGCGACGGCCCAGGAGCGTGAGGTGCTCGCCGCGCTCGGTTCGGCCGCCACGTACGCGATCCAGGGCGACCGGCTCGATATCTCCGACGCGGCGGGAAGCCGGACGGTCGAGTTCGTCCGGGTCGCCTGACCTGGTGTATTTATCCGCCGTCGACGACCCGGGCGTACGGAATATTCCCGGCCCCGATCTCGGTCGTGAGCGGGATCCCGAGCTCGCGGCAGTACCCGGCCATGTTCATCCCCGAGAACGCGACGATCGAGAGCCGGAACGGGTCGGGGGGAGCGTTGAAGACCTCGAGGCCCATCGTCACCGGGAAGACGAACCCGGCGCGCTGCATGGAGCCGATAAGATCCTTCACCTGCGCTTCGGCCGAACCCGGGACCTGCCGAATGTTCGCGAGCCCGACACCGGTCCCGGTCGAGATGAGGGACCCGATCGAGGTCAGGCCCGACGAGATAAAGAGCGCGAGCGGGTCGATGGTCGTCCCGCGGTACCCGATCAGGTCCGCGAACTCCGAGGCCGTTCCGTCCCGGACCCGGAGTGTCCCGCCGTACGCGACATGGACCGGGATACCGTGGTGCTGGAAGACGCCGTCCATCGTGATCGAGCAGACCGTCATGATCCCGACCGAGCCCGACGGCACCCGCGGGTGGCGGTCCACGACCCGATAGTGCGAGAAGAAGCCGCACCCGGCCCCGATCACCGCGTCGAAGGCGCTCCGAACATCGTCCAGCCGCTCTTCGGGCACGACCGTGAGGTTGTAGGCGACGTCTCCGGTCATAGTCCGGGGGTTGAACGTCGACCGGAAGGCGAGCCGCTCCAGCTTCGAGATGATGAATCCCGTCCGGTCGTCGACGAGCGCCTTGTCCGTCTCGCTCCGCCCGCGCTCGGTCAGGACCCTCCCGTGGTTGCCGACCTTGTTGGTGAAGCCCATCTCGTCCAGGTACCGGAGATAGTACTGGACGGCCCGGTCCGAGAGGACGAACCCGCGCTCGGCCATCAGCTCCGAGAGCCTTTTCGCGCCGACCGGCTCCTGATGCTCCTTGAGGATCCGGAGGATCTCGACGACCTTACGCTCGGTCCTGATCATTCCTGGCCCCGACGGCACCCTGACTCTCCTGGTACCGCCCGCGGTACGGCTGGTTGTTTGCCATCACCTCGGCAAAAACGATCTGGACGCAGCGATCGCCTGCCGCGAGCCGGACCTCCTCCGGCCCGAGGTTCGAGAGGGCCAGCGTCAGCTGCCCGCGAAAGCCGGGATCGACGAACCCGCCGCCGAGCAGCACGCCCTGCCGACCCATCGAGGAACGGCAGCGGAGCGTCGCGGAGAGCCCGACCGGGACCTCGACCCACTCCATGGACGGGACGAGGCGGCACTCCCCGCGCGGGATCAGGGTCTCCTCGCCGGCGCGAAGATCGTAGGACGCGACCTGGAGCGACTCCTTGGCAAAAGGCCGGATCGTGAGGCGTTCGCCCGGTTCGAGAGTACGGAGGCGGCGGACAATCTCCTCTCCGGACAGAATCATAGCAAGATCAGGAGCTTCCGAATACTTAATAGTCATCGATGCGAAATCATCTGCCGGATCTATAGGGTAGAGGACATCCTCTTGGGCTTCGAACCCAAGGACCCGGGTTCGATTCCCGGTGGATCCGTGCGCCGTGCGAAATCGTTAAGACCCTCCATGCCGTTTGAATAATACAACATCTCCCGGAGGGCCCGGACTGGGACCGGGCGTGCGCGCGACCGCAAGCCTCTTGTCGGTTGCGCCGGTTGTATCTGGCATCGGTGGTCGAACATGTTGAGGCACAGCTCGATGAATACCGGCCCGCAACGGGTCCGGCCATGTTCTGTTCTCCGTTCTTCCCCGGTACCGCCGGCGCATTCCCCGAGCACGCGTCGCGCAGAGGGCGAGGATGGGTAAAGCATGCTGAATGAGCTGATTGATAAGCGAAAGACGATTCTGGCGGAGTCCGAGCAGCACAAGGAGCGGCGCAACGAGCTGAACGCGACCGCGAGCAAGTTCGCCCGCGAGCGCAATGCACTGAACGGGAAGACGCGCGAGTTCGTCGAGGAGGCACAGAAGAACAAGGAGCTGCGCGACCAGGCGAACAAGGACGTTCAGGCCCAGAAAGAGGAGCGCAACACCTTAAACGAGCAGGCGAACGTCCTCTTCGAGGAGCTCGAGGTCTTCAAGAAGGAGCACGGTTCCCTGAAGAACCGCGGGATCAAGGAGCTCCAGAAGCAGATCGAGCACATGGAGTTCCGGCAGCAGACCGAGGTCTTCTCGGTCGACAAGGAGCGCGAACTGATCGAGAAGATCAAGACGCTCCGGGCCGAGATCCGGGACCAGGAGGCCGAGCTCGAGCAGAACAAGGAGATGCGGACCAAGCTCACCGACGCCCGCGACCTGCGCCGGCAGGCCTCCGAGGTCCACGCCCGCGTCACCGAGCTCGCCGAGCTCGCCCAGCGGCACCACGACCTGATGGTCGAGAACTACCGGAGCGCCGACAAGTCCCGGGAGGCCGCCGACGACGCCCACAAGCAGTTCGTCGAGGCCCAGGAGGCCGCGGACGCCGAGCACAAGTCCTTCCTCGGCTGCCAGAAGGAACTCCGCGACTACGACAAGGTGATCGGCGGTCTCAGGAAGAAGACCCGGTCGACCAAGGTCACCAAGGAGCAGAAGGCGGTCCGGCAGGAGGCCGAGCGGATCTTCACCTCGTTCCGGAGCGGAGAGAAGCTCACGACCGACGACCTGCTCCTGCTCCAGCGGTCGAAAATGGTCTGATTTCCCCGTTTTTTTTGAATTCCCGCACGCCAGCAACCCTTTAATAGATCCCATGCAACACTCCTTGTGATGGCGGAGCGGCGCACCCTCGTGCTCTCGGTGGACCGGGACGACGACCTCGGGTACAAGGCCGGCCTCGAGGGTCCCGTGGTCGGGCGGGACGCCTGCATCGCCGCCGCCAACGCGCTCGCCCTCGTCGATCCCGAGGACTCCGACGTCAACGCGATCTTCCAGGCGGTCAAGATCGCCGACGGGCTCGTCGCCAACTGCGAGGAGGTCGAGGTCGCGATCGTCGCGGGCGACCATCTGCACATGATCGAGGGGGACCGCAAGATCGCTCGCGACCTCGAGCGCGTGATCGCCCGGACGGGCGCGAACGAATGCATCCTGGTCACGGACGGAGCCGAGGACGACTTCGTCCTGCCGATCATCCAGTCGCGGATCGCGGTCTCGTCCGTGCGCCGGGTCGTCGTGACCCAGATGGTGAACCTCGAGGGGACCTATTACATTCTCAAGAAACTCCTCGACGACCCCAAGATCTCGCGTCCGCTCCTCGTCCCGGTGGGGCTCGCCATGCTCCTCTTCGCCATCGCCTACCTGCTCGGGTACCCGGATGGCGCGATGATCGTGGTGGTCGGCGTGATCGGGGTCTATCTCCTCTTTCGCGGCCTCGGGTACGACGACATCTTCGGCTCGTCGTACCGGGCGGTGGCCAATTCGCTCTCGCACGGCCGGTTCACGCTGGTCACGAACCTCGCGGCCGTGCTGCTCATGATCATCGGCGCGGTCACCGGCATCACCACGATGGTCGTCCACTATATGGGCGGCGACCAGTCGAGCGGGCTGCTCATGGTCCTCGCGTTCGCGTACGGCGCGGTCCCCTGGTGGATCTCCGCCGGCCTCGTCTCCTCGGCCGGTCGACTCCTCGACGTCTGGCTCGGCGAGCGCGGCGAGGTCTCGCGCGTGCTCCTCCTGCCGTTCGTGACGCTCGCGTCCGGCCTCTTCGTCTACGGCGCCGCGATCTACGTGCTCGCAATCAACAGGGTGCCCGAGTTTCCGATCCTGGCCGAGGCCGGGCTCCAGTACTTTGTCGCCCTCGCCCTCGCGGCCGGCGCCTGCCTCGCGCTCGGGCTCTGGCTCCAGCACTCGGCCCGCCGGTCATCGCGAGACGCGGACGACAGGACCTGCCTCCAGGCCGAGTGACGCGCCCTAGAGCGAGTCCAGGCTGATCCCGTTGAACTCCTGGCTGATCGAGGCGAGCTCGCGCACGCCGAATGCTGTCTGGACCGCGTTCGCGTCGAGTGCGTAGGCAACGTCGCACATATAGTCCAGGATGTCGATGGAGAGCTCCCGGTTCTGCCGGGACTTCCTGACCTGGTCGAGGAGAGAGGTGAGCCGCTCCGGGGCCTCGTTCCGGAGCTTGGCGACGGCGATCACGCACATCGAGATCCGGGTGATGTTCCGGTCCGTGCCCGTGATGATCTCGA
>DUGU01000243.1 GCA_013331215.1 Methanoregulaceae archaeon | reverse complement strand
CACGAGCTGCGATGGCTGCAAACTCCTAGTTGAAGCTGTATTTCCCAAACGTGCTCGATCATAGGGATCGATCGACTCTCGGATAAAGGTAAGCTGGGGGTCGTAGCTATTCTCTAATGAATATTAGAGATATTCTTGGGCTAATTTTAATAGGTCCTGTGCTTCTTCCCTAACTCCTGCTTCTGTTTCGATGTCGAGTAACTCAATTGCAGAATCAACAATTAATCGATTAATCGGGTAAAAGTTGGATTTTCGCCAAAGATTTTGTCCATTGTTTGGGTTACTTGGTAATTGATATGGGCTAATTGAGGGCTTAACATAAGACATATGGTCTTCCATTAGCATATCGCCCAGACTTTTCAAAGCGGCTTCTCTGACACGAGGATGGTCGTCGAATGAAGTGGCTATCAAGTAGTAATAGTAATCAGGGTCCCACCAACGGGAAAATGAATGAGATCCTTCAATTGCTGCGGATTCGCGCTTTTCCCAGTTTTGACTGTTTAACTTTTCAATATTTTTTGCGATTTCCTCATTTTTTACCTTACTTGAGGATGACAATTGCAATATATTTTTCCTTTTAACTTCATAATATTCATTTATATTAATATTTGATTTCCCTATCATTTGGTCAAGTGCTTGTTTTGCTACTATTCGAACTTGAGGTTCATTATCAGCAATAGCCCATGTCAATGGTTCAATTGCCTTTGAATCTTGAATTTTTCCGAGTGCGTCTGCAGCGTATATCCGAACAAACTCATTATTATCATTTAATAACTCGATTAAGGTGTCTGTTGCTTTGTTATCTCCAATATTTCCCAGCGCAATTGCTATATCCATACGATTCTCTGCATTTTTTTTACAATAAGGCAACGCATCAATGTAACCTTGAACATCTCGATTATCATGCAATTTCTTAAAATCATTTTTATTCATTTTCTTACCAAAAATGGTGTCAAACAATGACATATCAATCGAACAGGTTTATTGTTATTTCACTCGTATATATAGATGAGGATATCTCGTAACAATTGGGTATCTCCCCGCTCTGATGGATTCCTGTGGAACCTTCTTAGTTCGGTCTTTTCTGTACCTGTCGTCCTCACAATGGTTGTCAGATCGCGAGAGCTATCGCTCTGCCCCTTCCCTTCGCTGGATGGTGCAGAGCTGGATTAGATTGTAGGTGATGCGGGCGAACATGTTCGCCAGGTGAGCACGAGCGACGGTTGAGATCATAACATAACCGGCGTCACGGACGAGCGGTGCCCGCCGCAGCCGAGCCTTATGGGCCGAGATCTCCCGGACTCTCAAGATCCCGGCCAAGGCCCTGTACCGCCGGCGGAAGCTGGCCGGCCGGGACTACCCCGGTTATGCTTTAATAGAATCTACGACAAAATCATTTATTTATCTATGAGGTCGTCCCAAAATTAATATCGGGGAAGCTCTGTATTGGGGCACATGGGTTTTCATGAGGTCGATGATGCCCTCTGGCCGCTGATCGAACCATACCTTCCCGAGCCGAAACCACGCGTTGGTCGACCTCGCGCCGATGAACGCGGTCTCTTCAACGGCATCCTGTACGTTCTGGCAACTGGCTGTTCCTGGCACGATGTTCCCCGCCAGTATGGCACCAAATCCACTGTGCATCGGTTTCATCTCTATCTCTGTGACCATGGGATCTACGACGAGATCTTTGCTGCCATGCGGCGGCATGGCTACGATCTCGCCGATCTGGACCTGTCCTGCTGTGCGATCGATACCACAACGATCCCTGCGAAAAAGGGGGGATGATTGGCTATGATGGGTACCACCGCATTCGCGGTTCGAAGATCAGCCTCCTGGTTGAACGCCACGGTCGACCGATCGCCTGCGTGATCGTACCAGCGAATGTCCACGATGCAACCGTCTATGAGTCGACGCTCGCTGCCTGTCGAATTCCTCGACCGCGGGGACGACCGATCACACGGCCACGAGAGATCCTCGCTGATGCAGCCTATGATACGAAGGCGATTCGATACAGGAACCGTCGTCGCGGCATCAAGACCATGATCCCGATCAATCGACGAAAGCGGCAGAAATCACGAAAGGGACGACGATTTCGGTTCGATCCCATACGCTATAGACTACGGGGAGCCGTTGAACGGTGCTTCTCGTGGTTGAAGTCATATCGAAAATTGGCGCCGCGGTACGAACGACTTGAACGGTCGTTCCGTGGATTGGTCATTGTCGCCTGTGCGCTTATTGTCTGGAGGGTTTTGGGATGAGCTCTATGTTTAAAATTAAGAAAGTATACCTCCGCCCCAGAGGTGAGATTATTCTCGGCCTTTTTTGCATCGTTTTGGGACTTTTAGTGTTTTTTACTATCCTCCCCCGAGGATGGGGCCCCGGGGGTTTTGTGATGTATCTGTTCACCTCGCTGATGAGTATCGGTGGTGGAATGCTCTTGTTGTGGGACGGATATTTGCGTTACCGCCGAAAGGGGGACAGTGCGGGCAGTGAGAAGAGTACCAAGCCCTCCTGAGGGCCGATCGCACTGGAGTGAGACGGTCGTTTAGAAAACTATAGGATGCTTCTAGGAAATGCTTGTCCATGGTTGTGGACCAAGACACCAAGCTGGGCCCCTTAAACACCTGGACTGCGGAATGGGGGGTCTGGGAATATATGGCAGTCCTCCTCGCATTCGGCTCTGGGGTCCTGTTGTCTCTGGCGGCCGATAGGGGCCTCACCGATTTGGCCATTTTGTCTTTCGTCTGTCTCATCACGGCGACTGTGATGACGGTGTGGAGATACCTGAAATCGATCTACCGTAATGCCACCCCAGAGCACCCGGTTACGGCAGTTGCTTACCTGATAACACTCTGGGTAATTGTCTATCCGTGGATACTCGCCGGTATGGGTTCTTGGATGGTGTCATTCCTGATATAACACAGATACCCCCTATTTTAGGTTGGACCTCGCCAACGGATGGAATAGAGACGATTACCCAGGCCGAAAAAACACTTACCGCCACCTGCCCCGGGCCTCCGAGATCCCGACCAGGAGTCCATACCACCGGCGGAGGATGGCCGGCCGGTGCTGCTCGGCGTCACCGAGCGGCTCGAGTTCGTCGACGCCCCGGGGCACGCGGCCGAGCTCGAGCGCTACCGCGCCAGGGGCTACGCGATGCGGGGCAACCGGATCGCCGTCCGGGTCGAAGGGCCCGCGGCCGTGGGTGATGTCGTCGAGGTCCACCCGCCCTCGAGGAACGGCGTGGACCTCTCGGGCGTCACGGTCGAGTACTACCCGCCGCGGCCGCTGCCGGCGGACTGACGCCGCAGCCCGCATACTTTATGTATGCAGAAGCGCACAAATTGTATTCAATGCTCCACCGCCTCGTCGGGTCGAGGACGCGGGCTCACCTGCTCGCGCTCTTTCTGCTCCATCCCGACGAGGAGTACCACGTACGTGCCGTCGCTCGGACAACGGGGGAGAACATCACGGCCGTCCGGCGCGAACTGGCCAACCTCTCGGACCTTGGCCTGCTCGCCTCGCGGACGCAGGGGACCCTTCGCCTCTACCGCGCCCGTCGCGACTCGCCGCTCTTCCCCGAGCTCCAGCGGCTCGCCCTCAAGACCTCGGGCATCGTTGATGAGGTGAGGAGCACTCTCGGAGGTCTCGAAGGCCTCTCCCGGCTCTTCATCTACGGATCCATGGCGAACGCGACGGCCGGCCCCGCCTCCGACCTCGACCTTTTCATCGTCGGCGAGGTCGACGAGGACCTCCTGACCGCCGCCCTCTCCCGACTGGAGGCCCGGCTCGGTCGCGAGGTCAACTATGTCCTCTTCACACGCGGCGAGTTCGAGGAGCGGCGCCGGACCGGAGACCCGTTCGTCACTCACGTCCTCTCGCAGCCCCGCATCGACCTGGTGGGAGGTGCCGGCGACGACGATTGACGCCCTCGAACGTGAGGGACTGATCCGGCGGCTCCCGTTCGACCGGCGGCGCGTCGACGAGGCCGTCGCGCTTGCCGATCGCGACCTCGTTGTGGCCGGCAAGGTGCTGGAGCTGGACCCCGACTGGGCGTACGCGATCGCGTACAACGCCATGCTGCAGGCCGCGCGGGCCCTGCTCTTCGCCGATGGCTACCGGCCCGCGGGAAAGAACCAGCATGTCACCGTGGTCCGATTCGTTGCCGTCCGGATCGGTCCCGATGCGGCGGCCGGCCTCGACCGGCTCCGGCGAAAAAGGCATATCACGGTCTACGACACGGCCGGCACGATCGGCGCGTCCGAAGCGGCCGCGGCGGTCCGTCGGGCGGACGCGTTCGTCGCGACCGTTCGCGGCATGCTCGCGGCGGGACCGGCCGGCGACGACGATCGCTGAGCGCACAGCAGCCGCGGGCGACCCCGGCCCTTCCTCTCCTGATCGCAGGCGTTATTACCGATAGTCATAAGAAACCTTCAAATATTACCGAGAGTAATATAACAATGGTGCATTAAGCACCTGGAGGAATAATGGCAAACTTTGTGCAGAAGTCCGTCACGAAGGCCGCGACCAGGGTTCTGGCCGCGCCGATCGCGAACGTAACGGCGTTCACGGAGGTCGTGGACGACATCATCGCGAACAACCCGTTCGGGTGCACGGCGTACCAGTCGGGCAGCGAGACGCTGCCGGCGGTGGAGAAGACGCGCGAGGCGTACACGGCCCGGGTCGTGTACGAGAACGGTGAGGCCGAGACTGTCGGCCAGGTCACGGTCAAGTGCCCGACCGTCGCGGCCTACACCGCGAACGTGGCCACGGTCCTCGCGAATGCTCCGCTCGCGACGGCCATGGGCGGCACGGCCGCGCACGCGACCGATAACGACTCGTTCTCGGCCGCGGTCCGCTGCCACGACCCGGGCGGCGAGGTCTATACGGTCACCATCGGCCGCGAGACCGTCACGGTCTCCTCGTACTCGGCCGATGCGATCCTGGCCACCGTCGAGAACTGGGCCGACGCCGTCCCGGCACTCGCCTGAGATCGACGAACGGGCCCGGCTGGGGCTGGGTCAGGGAGCATCTCGCCGGACCGCCGGAGCTGTCCCGGCAGGGGGCTCCGTCCGGGAAACCCCTCTTTTTTAGAGCCGTTACAGGAGGGCCCGCAGGGGTCGGGACCGCGTACCGGACTAGGGCGGCCGGCCGCCCGCGAGCGGCAGCCCCGCGTGGAACTCGCGGAGCCTCGAGGGGAGCGAGGCGTCGGGGGTGCAGGGCTCATCGCTGGTATGCGTTGGCTCTCCATCGCTCGAACATCTCCTCTGGAGACGATCGCGATCGGGAGCTGGCGGCATTCGAACGTTCTCTCGCCGGCTCGTCTCCGTAGCACGGGTTCCCTGCATTCGGGACGCATTCCGTCGACCTGTGCCCTGCAGCCGTCCGAGGGGAGCCCTATCGGCCTCGGGGGGCCTCAACCGGACCCGCTCTCGCGGTCTGCCATCCCACGGATACGGGCATCCCCCGAATCCGTCACGGACGCCACGACCTCATCCGCCTCTTCCGGTTCGAGCAGATCGACTGCCGGCTCCCCGTACCGGAACACGACTGCGTGGGGATTCTGGCGGATGAGCCGATCGATCGCGAACGGGAGGTCCGAACCGGCTTCCTCCTCCCGGTAACCGAGTTCCACGAGGTCGTGTGTCCGACCGAATGGGACTCCGGTCAGTACGAGCACTGCCTTGATGGCCTTCTCCACCGCTTGCTCGCCGTGAAAAATAGAAATCATTCTTGAGGATCGCTCCGATAGAACGTTTATTCCTCATCCCTGGATTTTCAGTGATTCGCCGTCATTCATCAGAATTATATAAAAAGCGTATAGCAACATACTCTCTAGATTGGATCCCGTTGCAGGAGGACAGAGTTATACCAATCCTCGATCTAACGGGAAACAGGAGATCGAATGTTGACGTTTACCGCCGTGTTGCACAAAGAGGATGACCTGTACGTGGCCGAATGCCCGGAGGTCGGCACGGTCAGCCAGGGAGGGACCGTCGAGGAGGCCGTGAGCAACCTCAAAGAGGCGACGATACTCTACCTGGAAGAGTTCCCTCAGACCGAAGAGAGACGGGCGATCCTGACCACCTTCGAGGTGTCGTCGGTTGCCTCATCATAAGCCGGTCTCGGGCGATCAGACCATACGCATCCTCTGCAATCGGGTCGGTTTCTCCATCTCCGGTCGGGCCGGCAGTCACGTACGACTTTCAAAGATGACGGACAGCGGCAGGGTGGGAACCGTCGTGCCGGACCACGACGAGTT
>DUGU01000051.1 GCA_013331215.1 Methanoregulaceae archaeon | reverse complement strand
GGCGGGAGTCGAAGAGGACCCGCCCCTCGCGGACCATGCGGTGGCCGATCTCGATGTCGTCGCCGGCGTCGATGGTCCTGTACATGCCCGCCCGGACGAAGGCGTCCTTCCGGAACGCGGTGTTGCAGCCGAGCGAGTAGTACGCGAGGCCCGTGCGGTACGTGACGGCCGAGAAGAGGTTCGCGAGGCCGAGCGAGAGCCGGTTCCTGACCGTGTCCTCTATCGGGGCGACTGTCCCGTAGACCATCACCACGCCCTCGCGGAGGAGGTCGTCGCGGGCCCGCTCGACCCAGTCGCGGGGGATGACGCAGTCCGCGTCCGTGGTCGCGACGAGCGGGCTCTTCGCCGCGAGCACCCCGTCGTTCCGGGCGCCCCCGACCTTCGCGCTCGTCTGGACGAAGACGGAGTCCGCGTAGGGCGCGGCGAGCTCGCGCGTCCGGTCCTTCGAGCCCCCGTCCACGACGATGACCTCGTACTCCTCCCGCGGCAGGGTCTGGTCCGCGAGGGAGGCGAGGCAGCGCTCGATCCGCGCCTCCTCGTTGTACGACGGCACCACGACCGAGATCGAGGTCGTCATCTCGCCTCCTCCTGCAGCCTTTTCAGGGCCGCGATCTCGTCCATGGTCTCGCGATGGAACGAGAGGATCAGGTCGCCGATCAGGCCGAAGACGAAGATCTGGATGCCGACCACGATCAGGAGCACGGTCAGAATGGTCAGGGGAAGACGCTCGATCCCCTGGAGCCATTCGTAGAGCACGAACGCCCCGACCGCAACCCCGACCAGCGCGACGGTCACGCCGATCAGCCCGAAGTAGAAGAGCGGGTTGTTCATCCGCGCGAGACGGTAGATGGTCACGGCAATCCTGTATCCGTCCCGGAGAGGGTTGAGCTTTGTGGCCGTGCCCGCGCGCCGGTCGTACGAGACCGGGACCACGCTCACGCGGTGGCCGTTCCGGACGGCCTCGACCGCGATCTCGGTCTCGATCCCGAACCCCTGCTCGGCGAGGTTCATCTGGTCGATCGAGGCCCGGGTGAACGCCCGGTACCCCGAGAGGATGTCCGAGAGGTACCGGCCGTGGGCGAGGCGGAAGAGCCGGTTCAGGAGGTAGTTGCCCGCCCGGTTCAGGGGCGAGAGCGCGCCCCGCTCCGCGGCCCCCAGCCGGTCGCCGATCACCTGGTCGGTCCCCTGGAAGAGCGGCGCCACCATCCGGTCCGCGTCGTCGGCCGAGTACGTGCCGTCGCCGTCGAGCATCAGCACGTACGGCGTCCCGATAGCCCGGAACGCCTCGATCACGGCGTTCCCCTTGCCCCGGCCGCTCTGGACCAGGACCTCCGCGCCGGCCTCGGTGGCGAGCGCGGCCGTGCCGTCCGTGCTCCTCCCGTCGACCACGAGGACGTGCGTATACCCCCGGGCGACGAAATCCCGGACCAGGGCCCGGATCGTCGGCGCCTCGTTCAGTGTCGGGACCAGGACCGTGACCGCGTCCCGGTCGATCGTCATCTCTCATTATATACCGGCGAAAACGTCATAAGTGCTTTGATGCACCTCGGAAAGCCCGGACTGCGCGTCCTCGGGATCGCCGAGAGCTACCGCGGTCGGCACGACGAGGGCGCGGTCTCGCGCCTCGCCGGGGTGGTGATGCGGCGCGACCTCCGCATCGACGGCTTCGGCACGGCGGAGGCCACGGTCGGCGGAACGGACGCGACCGACGCGGTCGTCCGGCTGGTCGAGACCGTCGGGCGCGACGACGTCCGGACGGTCATGCTCTCGGGCGCGGTGATCGCCTGGTTCAACGTGATCGACGGAGCCGCGGTGGCGGAGGCGACCGGCCGGGCCGTGGTCTCGGTCACGTACGAGCAGTCGCCGGGGCTCGAGGAAGCGATCCGCCGGCACTTTCCCGGCGACGAGGCACGGCTCGCGGCCTACGGCCGGCTCGGCGAGCGGACGCCTGTCGCGCTCTCGACGGGAGCGACGGTGTACGTCCGTTCGTTCGGCCTCGACCTCTCCGATGCGGCCGCGCTCGTGGACGCCTTCACCCTGGACGGCGGCGTGCCCGAGCCCCTCCGCGCGGCGCGGATCATTGCACGGGGACTGGGCCGCGCTTGAATGAGTCGCTCGAGATGACGCAGCCCGTCCCGATGTCGATGATGTCGACGCGGACCGTCTGGCCGGGGAGGAAGGTGCCGTTATTAAAGTCGATCACGATCTTTGCCCCCACTTCCCATGTCTCGCCCTGGCACCCCACTCCCCCCATAGTCTCGTACCCGGTGTGGATGGAATGCGGGGGATCCCCGCCATGGAATGACTCGAGATTGCACCGGACCCGCACGCCGTCGCGGTAGAAGGCGCCCGTGATCTGCCGGTTCGGGAGGTCTTTCGATCCGAAGTTCTGGAGGACAATCCGGCTGTCGTAATTGAACAGGTGCCCGGATCGTTCGTCGTAGTCGTAAAACCCGACGATCCTGATATCGTTCGACGGAAACGGGTCGCAGAGGAGGGGCAGCCAGGAAAGGAGAGCGAGGATGATCGCGGCGAGGAGCACGGTCACCGCGACCATGA
>DUGU01000333.1:6804-9404 GCA_013331215.1 Methanoregulaceae archaeon | reverse complement strand
GGCGACGGCATCAACGACGCGCCCGCGCTCGCGCAGGCGGACATCGGGATCGCGATGGGCTCGGGCACGGACGTGGCGATGGAGGCCGGCTCCGTGGTCCTGATGCGGTCGGACCCGCTCGACGTACCGCAGGCGATCCGGCTCGGCAGGGCGACGATCAGGAAGATCCGACAGAACATGGCCTGGGCGCTGGTGTACAACGTCATCGGGATCCCGATCTCCGCAGGGCTCCTGTACCCGTCGTTCGGCATCCTGCTCTCGCCAATCATCGCGGGCGGCGCCATGGCGCTCTCCAGCGTATCGGTCGTGACGAACGCGCTCACTCTCAGGTGGGCCAGGCTCCAGGTGACATAATGACGATCGATTCATGGTTCAGAGAGAACAGGGGCGCGTTCGCGTTCGCGATCGCCGTCATGCTCATCGGAACCGTCGGGTATTTCGCCCTCGGGATCAGGGACGACATGGCCGGCGGCGCATCTGCGGGAAAGATGTCGAACGATTCGGGCACGGTGGATGCGTCGGTCTTCGACGGGATCACGTACAAGGTCGCGTTCGCTACGGACGGCACGCCCAAGGTCTTCGCCCATGCGAAGAGCTCCGCGCTCGCAAACCTCAGCGCGACCGAGGGCGCGAGTATCCCCGACGGGGGCTCGATGGTTGTCGGGTCCGCCGAAGGGGAGATGATGAAGGAAGAGAAGTTATTCGCGAGACCGGGCGACGCCCTGACGGACTTCTTCGGGATCGACCGGATCGAGATCGGCGGGATCCTCGCCAGGACCGGGACGTTCGTCGACGATCTGCACTTCCTCTCCACGCACGACTTTGGCAATCTCGTGGGGGAGGAGGGACGGGTCTACTCGAGGCTGACGCCGGAGAAGGCGCCGAAGCTCTTCTACGCACTCGGCCTGAACGAGACCGTGCCGACGAAGTTCGCGCTCGCGGAGGGCAACATGAGCGGCTATGCGACACACGACCTCGGGGGAACGGAGTACTACCCGCTCGTCCTCGGTTCGAATGAAGCCAGGATGATGCGGGAGGAGAAGCTGTTCGAGACGACCGGCGACGAGATACGGGGGTTCTTCGGAAAAAACGTTGTCGTGGTCGGCGTGCTCGAGGCGACGAACTCGAGCTTCGACATGATGCACTTCGTGCCTTTGAATGAAACTCAGCTGAGGTAAAGAGGAGATTGCGACCATGAACTCAACAATGAAAACAGCGATCGGCATCATTGCCGTCGCCGTCTTCGCGATGCTCTTTCTGCATTGCGGGGGCATCGGGGCGGGAAACGCCAAGCAGGTATCTACGGCCGGAGCATCGGGTCTGAACGGGACAGGCTCTCCTGATATAACCGGAGCGGGAAACGCAAGCGCGACAGGCTCCGCGGACGGGGGAGCGGGGAGCGGGCAGGTCAGGACCGTCAAACTGAGTTATAATGGCGTCCAGTATTCGCCGGCCGAGATCCGGGTGAAACAGGGGACAAGGGTCCGGATCGAGGGGGACCCCGCGACTCTCCGGGGGTGTATGCTCGTGGTCAACATCGGCGGGTACGATGTGAGCAAGGCGATCCGTGCGGGTGACAACGTGATCGAATTCACAGCCGACAGGGCGGGGACGTTCCCGATCTCCTGCAACATGGGGATCGGCGACGGTACGCTCATTGTCGAGAGCAGTTAGATCGGGGGGCTTCACCCCCGACCCCCTTTTCCAATTTTCAGATCGATCCCGAACGGCCGACGACGGGAACCATGCCCCCGCCGTCCATCGGGCGACACCCTTGTTCCGGCCGGGTTGTCGATGGCCGTCGCTCAGCAGAATGAGGTTTCAGGACCTTCGTTCGTGGTTGTGCAACTCTGAAAAAGAGGGAAGGGATCAGACGAGAGGGTCCGGCTGCTGCTCTCCGAGTGCCGGGAGCTTCGTGGACTTGATCAGCACCGTTTCGTTGCTCCGGCGGAGCTTCTCGACGATGATCTCCCTTGCCCGCCCCGTCAGGACGAAGATCGGGATCGCGACGCCCGCCTGCATGAGAGCCCTGCGTCCGGCAATCTCCCGGACCGTCTTCGAGGCACATGAGGTCATGAAATCCGCCGACGCCGCGAACGTCTTCGCCTCGTCCGGGGAGAGGCCCGTGACGTGGACCCCGAAGATGAGCGCGTCCGGGTAGCGCTCCCGGATTGTCTCTGCATCCTCCGGCAGTGCAACGGTGACGGCGACGTTCGTGTACCCCAGCTCATAGGCGCGCTTGACCCCTTCGGCCTGATCAAGTTGTGCGCCCGCCTTATCGACCACGACCCCGCCGTTCTCCTCTATCCGCTGTATTACGTCAGGGTAGGGGGTCGTCGAGACGAGTCCGGACATCCTCCCGCCGATCCCCTGAACAAGAACGGGTGATGTCACGATGACGGTCCTGGCGCCGTCACAGGCGAGGACCACCGCATCGATCAGGCCGGCGTGAATACCGAAACTCAGGATCTCGGAGGCCCCGTAGCCGACGAACTCACGAGTATCGAGCACATCCCGGCCCGGCGTGCACATCCCCCATGCCCGGATACGGTTCTCGATGTTCGCCCTCACGGCGACCTGATCGATCTCGGGGACGGGAT
>DUGU01000333.1:0-6782 GCA_013331215.1 Methanoregulaceae archaeon | reverse complement strand
GCCGTCCCGTATGACGATGCGGCTTCTGCCGATCGCTTCTATGACGTGTTCATCCTGTTCTGCTGTCATGAGATGTCTGCCTGCCCTTAGGCGTATCTCGCTCCTGCTTAATGGAAGATGATATGCCGGCTATTATTGCTGGGAATCGAGAAGAACCGGTTCGAACCGGCCGGAGATCGCTCGGGTCGGATCTCCGGCCATGTCCCTTCCATCCGCAGGTTCGGCATTATCCGGTCTGCCCCTGCCCTCGGATCAACGTCGGATGAGCAGCCCGACATTCATCGCATCCAGGGCGACGTGAATCAGGTCAGGTCGTACCGGAGACCCGTTTCCCAGCGATTCCGGGAAATACCGTCAAATTTTGCCGTAGCATCAAGGGCTATTGGCGGTGCCGGACCAGGTATCCTCCATGAACTGCTTCAGCGACGTCCCGGCCCGGTTGGAAGACCACCGCGCCCGTTGGGCCTGGTACGAGCTCGGATCGATAATCCTCTACGTAGCGGCAATCGGCGTGAGCATCGCGATTGCACTCACGAATCTGCGGATCGGATTCTGAGAGCCCCTGGAACGATCCGACCTCGTTGTCATTCGTACGATCCGTCGGTTCCTGAGGAGCGCGATGGGAGGGGCGCATCGGTGACGGGTGTCCCGGCGACAACCACGTATTGATCTTTATTTTAATATCTTTGCCAGAAATTCCTCGTGATGCGGTCGCATTCTTATCGGCGGCATCGGCAAAATATTACGGAATCATCCGTTCGTCCGAGGATGATCACATAATTCCTGCCTTCCGAACCACTGTTACCGTCTGTCCTTCAACCTTCCAATCATCCTCGAAACCCTTTCCGTAGTCCTACCCGTTGGGGACAACAAACAAGGCTTATCCATCACCTCGTGCAAGGTACCAGCAGAAGAAGGTGGTCCGTCTGCAGGTCTCTATGAAACTGGAGATGAAGGACAGCCCGGGGCAGCTCGTGGCGGCCCTGACGCCGATCTCGGAGTACGGCGGCAACATCATCGCCGTGATCCACCAGCGGGAGCCGGAGTCGCCGTCCGATACTCTTGGAGTCCAGATCGTCCTCGAGATCGCTCAGGAGCGGCTCGACGCGCTCGTGGCCGCGATCAAGGTCCAGGGCGTCAGCATCCTTCGTCTCGGCGAGGAGCGGCTCCTCTACCGGCAGTCCGTGATCATGATCGGCCACCTGATCCACACCGACATCGGGGACACGATCGGCCGGATCGATGCCACCGGTTTCGCCGAGGTGGCCGAGTTGAACGTCCACATGCCCGCCATCGCCGAGCCGTCGACCGCGCTGATCACGATCAAGGCGACCACCCGCTCCGAGATGGGACGGGCCCTCGACATCCTCCGCTCGGTTGCGGCTGAGAAGGGGCTGTTGATCGTCGAGCCGCTCGCGGGGGCCGAGGCATGAGGGTCGCCGTGCTCGGGCTCGGGGCAGTCGGCAAAGGTCTCCTCCGGATGCTCGCGGCGAAACCGGAGATCGGCCTCGTGCTGACCGCGGTCGCCGACTCGTCGTCGGCCTGCATCGACCCCGCCGGGCTCGACCCGGCCGCGATCCTCGACACGAAGTGCGTTACCGGACGGTGTGGCCCCTCGGGTCTGACCGCCTCCGATGTTATCGACTCCGGGGCGTACGACGTGCTCGTCGAACTGACCCCGACCAACGCGGTGACCGGCGAGCCGGCGCTCACCCACATCCGGTCGGCCCTCGAGCGGGGAAAACACGTGGTTACCTCGAACAAGGGGCCGATCGCAGCGGACCACGCCGGGCTCGCGGCTCTCGCCGAGGATGCGGGGGTTGCGCTCCGGTACGAGGCGACCGTCGGCGGGGCGATTCCCGTGATCCATGCGATCCGCGACGGCCTTGCGGGGAACCGGTTCTCCTCGATCACGGGCGTGCTGAACGGCACCTGCAACTACATCCTGACCCGGATGGACGACGAGGGCCTGACCTACGAGCAGGCCCTGGCAGAGGCGCGCGAGCTCGGGTACGCCGAGGCCGACCCGACCTACGACGTTCGGGGGATCGACGCGGCGATCAAGCTCGTGATCCTCGCGAACACCTGCTGGAACCTCGGTGTGACCCTCGACGACATCGCGATCACCGGGATCGACGGTCTGACCGTGGACGCGCTCCGCCTCGCCGCCGACCAGGACTGCACGATCCGGCTGATCGGCGAGGTGGTGCCGGCGGAGAACCTGCTCCGGGTCGCCCCGCGCGTCCTGCCGCGGAACCACCCGCTCGTGATCGAGGGGACGCTCAACGCGGTCATGCTCTCGACGGACATGGCCGGCGAGGTCACCCTGATGGGCAAGGGCGCCGGATCAGTCGAGACCGCGTCGGCCCTGATCGGCGACCTGATCGCAATCCGGGATCGCTACGTCGAGTGCGGGTGAGACATGTCCCGCGTGCTCGAGCGACGACGGCAGCTCCTCTCCCTGATGCGGCAGGTCACGCTCGAGAGCGGCTCCTTCACCATTGCCGAAATAGCGGTCACGCTCGGGCTGCCCCGCTCCACCGTGCAGGACTGGGTCAAGCGGCTCGAGGCCGAGGGCTGCGTCGCCGGGCAGGTCGGAAGCCGTGGACGGTACGGCGCGCGGTTCGTCGCCATCAGCGCCATGCCGCACTCGACCTGCCGCCGGGTCTTCACGACAATAGACGGCGACGAGGTGGCGATCTTCCACAAGTGCCTCTCGTCCGCGTGCGCCGGCTTCTGCGGGTACCACCACCGTGCCGCCGGGGGCGTGATCGAATCGGTCGAGCGGGACGGGAACCTGCTCCGCGAGACGGCGCGCGTCGGACGGCGCCGGCTCGATATCGGGCTGCCTCCGCTCCCTGCGGTGGGCGTCGAGGGGGTCCGGCTCGAGGACGGCCTTGTCATCCAGGAGCTCCGGTCGATCGGCGGGCCGGCCTACTCGCTCACGGAGATGATCGGACATGCCGACGGGGTTCTCGAGGTCCGGCTCGAGCGCGCGGGCGCGCTCACCCGGGCGGAGGTGGTGACCCGCGCCCTCGTTCACATCCTGATTGGGATCGACGACACGGACGCCGCGGGCGGCGGCGCCACCTTCGCCCTCGCGCTCGCCCTGCTCCAGCACCTCGCGCGTCTCGAGGGGGTGCAGCCGATCGGCCACCGTGTCGTCATGCTCGACCCCGGGATCGCGGAGCGGACCGCTGGGAATGCCTGCAGTTACCTCGAGCTCGCGGTCGAGCCCGGCGTACTCGCCACCGTGGCCCATCATGCCGTCCGGTTCGTCTCGGACGAGGCTTTCTCGCCGGAGTGGGGGGTCGCGATCCGGAGCGGTTTCCAGGTGCCCGAAGCGCTCAGGGAGTTCGCTGCCAGCGCGCGCACGGGCCACGTTACACGCGAGGAGGCCGTCGCCGTGGCGTCCGGGACCGGGGCGACACTTCACGGCGGACGCGGCGCGATCGGCGCGCTGGCCGCCATCGGGACTGCTGGTGCGACGATCGAAGTCCAGCTTGACCCGGCCGTCCCCCTCTGACACCGGGGAACGGCGAAGACCGCTACTCTTCTCCCGACCGCGAGCTGCGTCAGAAAAGAGACCGGGCAGGTGCCCGCTCACTCGTAGATCCGGGATCCGCCGTTGTCGTAGATGACGCCCCTCCGCACCGTGTACGGACCGATGTCGTAATAGGCCCTGACCTGGCTCGCCGCGTTCGCCTGGACGAGCGAGAGCTTCTTGCTCAGGACGTTGTAGGTGCCGAGGTAGACGTAGGAGTTCTTCCGGACCGCGGCCGGATCGGCCGGCATCTTTCGCGCCAGGGTCCCCACGAACCCCTCGAGCATCACTGCGCGAGGCACATCCGAGTTGATCGTCCGGTTACCGACCGCGTGAAGCCACTGCGCGCCCGCGATCTCCTGCGCGTCGAACCGAGGGTAGTCGATCCGGTCGTCGAGCGCGATGGAGGTCGGCTCGTCGCCGAGCGCCGAGTAGATGAAGCCCGTGTTGAAGAGGACGAAGATGCAGAGGAACGCGGCGATCGCGCGCGTTGCCGTCTCGCCCGAGAGGTCGACGTCAGTCCTCCGGAGCGCGCGCCGCAGGAACCGGAAAGCTTCGAGGACGCCGATGACAAAGAACGGCGTGAGGAAGATCAGGGTGATCTGGTAGAGCCGCGTCGTGTTCAGGGCGCTCGAGAAGAACGGTAGGACCACGCCGGCGGCGGCGAGGGCGAAGTTGACGAGCGAGACGGAGAAGTACTCGCGGTCGATCGCGAAGTACTCGCCGCCGAGGTCCATCTTCTGCGGCTTCAGGAGGAGCGAGAGGATCCCGAAGAAGATGAAGAACTGGGCAATGACCTGTATGTATTTACCGACCTGGTGGAGCGGCGTCGTCGCCGTGGTGACGATGATCGAGAGCCCCTGCGTTGTCTCGGGGTCGAGGAAGCCCGAGACCATATTGTTCGAGAACTGGAGGGCGAGCTCGGTGATCGAGTTCAGGGCCGAGGAGGAGGAGATGAACATGTACCAGCCGAGCGCGAAGATGAAGAAGAGCAGGACGAAGTCGAGCGTGATCGCCCGCTCGCCCGCGTGGCGCGGCCGGAAGTTCGGGCCGTACCCGCGCTTCTTCCAGTCGAAGAGCGGGGAGAAGCGGTCGCGGATCCGGTTGAGCGAACCGAGCTCGGAGACCACGAGGATGACCCAGGCGAGCCCGATCGTCACCATGAACAGGTACGACAGTCCGTAGTGCGAGACCGCGAGCGAGAACGAGAAGACGATCAGGATGATGTACTTCTTGATCTTGTTGAGATCCTTGTTGATGATCAGGAGCGCGATCAGCACGAGGAAGAGCTCGGCGACCTCCTGCCGCGCCACCTGGAGCATCTCGGTGAAGAAGACGAAGAACGTGATGAAGAAGAATGAGCCGTAGAACGCGACGCGGTCGTACGATTGGCGGCGCGCGATCATGTAGATGCCCGGCGCCGCGAACGAGAAGAGGACCGGGTACACGATCTTGAAGATCCAGACGATGTCGATATTGCAGAGGATCGAGTAGATCGGCGCGAGCATCACGATCGAGAGCATCGCGTTGATGTTCGAGTAGATCGAGAAGTCCCAGGCCGCGTTCTGGACCACGAGGTTCGAGATGTAGAACTCCTGGTTTATGTCCCATCCCCAGATATGGTTCGAGATGAGCGAGGCGTGGAGGAGGAGGGCGAGCGCGACGGTCCAGATCACGAACGGATAGAACCGCTCGGGCACGATCCGGCGGAATGCGACGAGCACCGGGATGATCGCGATCGCGGCGAGCAGCACGAAGAGAAGCGTATTGACCCGGTAATTGTTGACGAGCCAGGTGCCGAAGATCGCCAGGAACGGAAGGAGGGCGAAGAGGAAGACGGGCCAGCCGAAGGTCTCGCCGATCGTGATGTACTCGGGCTGGTTGTAGTCGCGGTCCACGAAGTACGCGATCACGGCCCCGGCGAAGACGAAGACCGTGAGCGTGATCAAAAGCGGCCCCTCCGAGATCGGCTTGAGGAGGTCGAGCATCGGGTAGATCGTGTTGATCGCGAACCCGACGAACATCACGGTCGCGACCGAGAGCCCCACCGAGAAGAGCAGAGTCTCGATCCCCCCTACTTTGTGAACGCGCAGGATACGGAGCAGGACGATGCCGGGGACCCATGTCAGGTAGACGAACCCGACTACCTGCCGGAGAAGCGGGATCCCCGCCCCGTTCTCCTCGAGCACGAGCGTGAGCCAGAGCAGGAGCTGGACACCGAGTACGACGCCGAGGAACGGGACAATTCCCCAGTCATTGAGGCGGAACGGGTCTCGGATCCTCATCCGAAGCGCTCCACGACCTCGCGGTATGCAGCGATCGTCCGATCCGATATCGGGCCCCAGGAGAGCTCGCGGGTCATCTTCTCGTAAGCGGCCGCACCCATGGTAGTCCTCAAAGGTTCGTTCTGCAGCGACTTCAAGATTCCCCTAGCGAGCTCTCCGGGGTCGCGTGGGGGGACGATCCAGCCGGTGGCGCCCTCCTCGACGACCTCGGGGATGGCTCCGACGTCCGTGACCACGACGGGCTTTTTAAAGGCGTACGCGATCGGGATTACCCCCGTCTGGGTTCCCTCGATGTACGGGAGAATCACGAGCCGCGCGCGAGAGAAGAGCACCGGGACCTCGGCGTCGTCTATGAAACGGTTGACGACCTCGATCCGTTCGTCGTCCAGGAGGTCTCCGTACGGCGCGAGGGAACCGTCGCCCGCGACGATAAGCCGCGTCGACGGCGACGCGGCCCAGACGAGCGGCATCGCCTTGAGTAGGTACTGCAGTCCCTTATATGGCTCGATCCGGCCGAAGAAGAGGACCGCGTCCTCCTCCGCGACTGCATCGCCGCCAATCCCGGCATAGAACGAGTAGTCCCCGTGGGGGATCACGTAGCAGGGCTGGGACGCGCCGAGCTGTTTCCGCGCCCACTCGCCATGAACGATCACGGCATCCGCGTACCGAAGGAAGAGGCGCCGTGCGACTTCCTGGTCCCAGGCGCGCGAGCCGGGGTGGGGGTTCACGTCGTGGATGGTGACGATAACCGGATACCGGCGGGTCAGAATCGGCAGGAGCAGGGCATACCAGAGCGACGCCCCGTTGAAGTGGAGGATGTCCGGGCGCTCCTCGTCGATCGCGGCGAGAAACTGGAACGGTCGCCAGACGCGGAGCGTGTTGGCCACGAAGGTCCGGACCACGTTCCCGACCGGGAGGCGGCGGATCCTGACGTCCGGAGAGAACGGGAACCG
>DUGU01000209.1:3530-4498 GCA_013331215.1 Methanoregulaceae archaeon | reverse complement strand
GCGCGGGGCGAAGAGCGGGAGGCCGGGGCAGGCGAGCCAGTCGAGCCCGAGGTGGAGGTATGCGCCCGCGAGGGCGGCGGCGAACGCCGCGGGGAGCGCGGCGCCGGAGATGGCCGGGGGAAAGAGCCCGGCGCCGGCCGCGGGCGCGACGACGGCCCACGCCGGGAGCGCCATCACGGCTCCGCCGGCGAGGCTGTGGGCGATGCCGCCATGCGTGAAGAGGTAGCGCTCGGGGTTCCGGTCGAAGGCTCGCGCAAAGAGCACGTCCGCGTCGACGATCATCGAGCCGGCGACGGCGAACAGGGTGAGCCCGGGAAGGCCGAGGGCGTACGCGACGATAGCCGCCGTCAGCCCGTGGGTGAGCGAGTCCACAGCACCGGTTACCGCGTGCTATCATAAAGGAGTGCGGTTCCGGATGCCGGCCGAGCGCTGCATCCGATCCGTCGCGCTCGCGGGATCCGGGCACGCGGCCGATCGGCCCGATCGAGAGCCCCGCCCGCGAGAGCTACGGGATATATTCAAATAGATCGACCGGCACAGAGGCATCGTTCGGCATGGAGCGACGTCAGCGGATCATCCTGTTCATCCTCGCGCTCGGGACGCTCATGGGAGCGCTCGACTCCACCATCGTCATTCTCGCGTTTCCCACGATCTCCGAGCACCTCCACTCGGACCTGATCACGACGCTCTGGATCATCCAGATCTATCTCCTCATCGTTGCCATCACGACGACACAGCTCGGCCGGCTCGGGGACATCTACGGGCGGAGCCGGATGTTCAACGCCGGATTTGCGGTCTTCACCGTCGGGTCGCTCTTCTGCGGGTTCTCGGGGGCCATCGAGACCCTGATCATCTCGCGGGGGGGGTCCAGGCCTTCGGCGGGGCCCTGATGCAGGCGAACAGCGGCGCGATCATCGCCGACGCCTTTCCGCCCGAGACGCGGGGCACGGCGTACGGGTACAACTCCC
>DUGU01000209.1:0-3524 GCA_013331215.1 Methanoregulaceae archaeon | reverse complement strand
TCTTCATCAACATCCCGATCGGGATCGTGGCAACGGCCCTCGGGCTGCTCTACATCAGGGACCAGGGGCGTATCGACTCGAAGCTCGACCCGGTCGGGATGGTGCTACTCGCCTTCGGCCTGATCTGCATCTCGTACGGCGCGGTCCATTTCGTCTCGGTCGGGAACGGGCTGACCAGCACGGCCCTCTTTGCCGTGGGGATTGTCTTCATCGTGATCTTCGGGCTCTGGGAGCTGCGCTCGCCGGCGCCCCTGCTGGACATCGGCGTCTTCCGCGACAGCGTGCTGCGGTACTCGGTCCTCGCCGCGTTCTTCCTGGCGCTCGGGTACATCTCGGTCGTCTTTCTGATCATCATGTACCTCCAGGGGATCCGCGGGCTCGACCCCCTCTCCGCGTCCCTCCTTTTGACGCCGGGGTACCTGGTGGGCAGCCTCTTCTCCCCGTTCATGGGCAAGCTCTCGGACCGGTACGGCGCGCGGCGGATCGCTGCCGGGGGGGTGGTCGTGATCATGCTCGCGACCCTGGTCTACCTCACGATCGGGGTCGATACCCCGCTCTGGGTGATCCTGGTCGCGTCGGGGATCTCGGGGCTCGGGACGGCGATGTTCTTCCCGGCGAACAACGCCGCGGTGATGGCGAACGCCCGGCCCGGCTCGTTCGGCAGCGTCTCGGGCGTGCTCCGGACCGTGCAGAACGTCGGGATCCTGATGAGTTTCGTGATCGCGATCTCGGTCGCGGCCGCGTCGATCCCCCGCGACGTGGCGTTCCAGGTCTTCATCGGGACCACGAACCTGGTGGGCGGGGTGAGCGAGGCCTTCATCACGGGGATCCACTCGGCCCTGATGATCTCGCTCGTGATGCTCGTATTCGCCCTGGTCACGTCCTGGATCAGGGGGAAGGGTGTCCGCGAGAAGGAGAGGGAGCAGGCGGCGGGGCCCGGAAGCGGGCGGTGAGGAGTCCGGGTGCGACTCGACCGGACGAAAAAAGAGATCAGGGAATCACGATGTTGAACGCGGGGTCGAAGCGATCGAGCATCCGGACGAACCGGTCGAACGCCGCCGAATCCCCGGATGTCACGATGCCGGCCAGAGGGGCGGACGGGTCGAGTGCGAGCTGTTCGAACGTCTTTCGCGACATCGAGACGCTGACGTTCGCCGCGGGCGAGGACTCGTTCACCCAGTAGACCAGCACGCTGTTCTTCACCTGGACCAGGGCCCTGTCCCCGGAATCCGTGATAGTGAGATTCATCACCAGGTGATCGCCGGCCGCTTTCGAGCCGTTGACCCGGACGGCCAGGTAATCGAGCAGTTGCGCGGGAGACATCGCGGATGCGATGTCCGCGGAGATCCTCGTACTCCCGCTGAGCGGTGCGGTATTGCGCAGTTCCTGGGCCCCCATCAGGTATGCGTTCCGGGCCGGGCCCGATTCCGCCTGGTACCCCAGCTGCTCGAGCGCGGCAGCCTCCATCTTCCTGGCCTGCATGTTGGTGGGATCGGCAAAGACGAGGTAGTTCGCGATGGAGACGACCAGCTGGTAGTTGCCCGCGTCGTAGTCCCTGGCAAGGCGCTGCATGACCGCGTCCGCTCCGCCCATGTACTCCGTGATGTTCTGCGCGAACTCCTCGGGGGGCAGCCGTTTCAGGTTGATGGGGTTCGCATCGTAGAAGCCGAGATATTTCTGGTAAACGGCCTTCACGCCCATGTAGATCTGGCCGTAGAAACCGTGGGTGTACCAGTACTCCTAAAGGGATTCGGGGAGCTCGATCATGGAGGAGATCTCGTCCATCGTGTAGCCCTTGTTGATGAGATTCAGGGTCTGATCGTTGATGTACTTGTACATGTCCCGCTGGTTCTCGAGGAGCGCGACGACCCTGTCGTTTCCGTACCGGGGCCAGTTGTGGGCCGAGAACACCAGGCCCGCCCTGTCTCCGTACAGCCGTCGCGCCTCGTCCAGGCTCGCAGACCACGCGAGTGGATCCCGGACCTGCGCGCCCCGGAGGGTCAGGACATTGTGCAGCGACCCGATGCAGTTTTCCGCCATGAAGAGGGCGTCGCGGTCGGGGAACCAGATATTCATCTCGACCGGGGCCTCGGTATTCTCGGCCAGCTGGAACTCCATGCGGACTCCGTCGATGGTGACTGCCTGCCCGGTATGCGTGATGTTCATCGTGGGTGCGATCAGGGAGGCGGTCCCCGTCGAGGAATATTTCCCGATCCCGTTGTCGACGAGCCCTTTCTCGTCTCTCGGCAGGCGCAGTCCGTACTGGTACGATGCCCGCCGCTGCATCGCGGTCCCGACGTACACGTTCTCGCTGAGCGCGTGCTCCATGAAATGCTCGGGAGCGATGATCTGCACGGCGCCCGATGCGACGGCCGCGTCGGTGGTGACTCCCTTGACGCCCTGGTAGTGGTCCGCGTGAGGGTGGGAGTAGACGACCGCCCTGACGGGGTAGGTCCCCAGCGTCCTGTTCACCAGCGCCATCGCCGCTCGTGCGGGCTCGACCGATCCCAGCGGGTCGATCACGATCCAGCCCGTGTCGCCTCTGACCAGACTCATCACCGAGAGGTCGTATCCCCGGACCTGGTAGATATTCTCGGTGACGCAGAACAGGCCGTGAATGTTGTTCAGACGCGCCTGTCTGTACAGCAACGGGTTGATGGTGTCCGAGCCGGTCCCGTTATTGAGAAAACGAAACGCTTCTAGATTCCATGCGGTGATATTCGGAAGATCGGACGGAATGATCAGGGGGTCGTCGGCGGCGATGAAGCCGCGGGTCGCGAAGTCGAAGTCTTCGGCGTTGTTCATCCACGCCGACGTGTTGTTCGCCTCGAGGTTGGATGCGATGGTGTGGTCGGTCGCATTGTTCCTCGGATCCGGGGCGGCCCCAGCACCGGCGATGATGCACAGAGACAGGGACAGCAGCAGCAGCACAGGAACGAACAGCTTCATATGGAGGGGGTTGTGGACTGTTTCCATCTATATAACTATCGAAATGTCCTTCAGCGGGGCAATCTGGAGCGCTCCGCCGCCCGCCGGTACCCAAGCACCGCGATCTTCAGCCCGGTCCGGCACGCACCCGGACCTGTCGATCCGTCGCAGCGGCCGTGTATCTGACCGTCAAAGGTCATCACGTGCCGTTCCAGGAGAGCTCTGCCATCGGTCCCGTGTTCTCGTGGCCGGCCTTTCGTTCCCGCATCGTCCTCATGGCCGCCGTCTCGAGCCGGAGGGCGATGGCCGTCTTGACCTCGACGAGGGCGTCGTCGGTCTCGCCGAACGCGGAGCACCCCGGGAGTTCGGGAACGGCCGCAATAAAGCCCCCGTCCTCGTCGCTGTAAAAGATCTCGATCACGTATCGATTGGTCATGCCCTCGTCCTCAATAACCTGACAATCTGAGATCATCGAGAGGGGGATTCACATTCCTGCGCCCTCGACGATCCTGATCTCGTCGTCTGTCAGCCCATAGAGATCGTAGACGAGAATATCGATCTGCTTGTCGGTGGCCTCGATCTGTCGCTCGACAAGG
>DUGU01000151.1 GCA_013331215.1 Methanoregulaceae archaeon | reverse complement strand
CCCCGCCGGGCCATGATCCCCCGGACCTTCACCTCGCCGTCGTCGAGCCGGCCGTAGTACCACGTGTATGCCCCGGTTCCGTCCTTCTGGGGCAGGAAGACGACCCAGTCGAAGGTCTCGATCTCGGTCGAGTACCCGCTCTCCGCATCGACCGCGTCCTTCAGCGCGCCGATCGGCGAGCCCTGCACGAAGATGCAGTCCGTGATCCCGTGGAGCACTGCGAACCCGAGCCGCTCGGCCGTCTCCTTCGCTTCGACCAGGACCTCGCGCGCCTGCCGCGTGATCGCCTCGTGCACGTCTACCCGGCCGAACTTCGCGTTCTTGTAGCCCGTGTACCCGAAGCAGGTCACGAGCATCCACTTGAGGACCGAGTCCACGCCCGCGATCGCCGGGTCGCTCCGCTTCGCGATCTTGGTCTTGATCCGCATCTCGAGGAGCGGCTGAAGGCACCCGGCGAGGAAGCCGGGTCGTTCGGGGTGCTCCATCGTCTCGGGCGAGAGGTTGTGCTTCACGATGATCGAGGGGTAGAGCGAGGTGAAGTCGAGCTGGTAGACGCGCTCGTACACCCCCGGCGCGGGCTGAAACATCATGCCGCCCCGGTCCGCGGCCCGGAGCGCCGCGACGGCCCTGGTCCGCTCGACGTCGGTCTTCTGCCACGGGACAGCGATCCCCTGCTCGAGCGCGGCGTAGACCTCGAGGGACGAGATCAGCGTGCCCGGCGTGAAGCGCGCGGTCCGGTTCGGCGCAAGGCCCGTGACCCGTGCCGCGACGATGATGCCGGCAAGGCCGCCCTCGCGGTAGGTGAAGGACTGCTCGGTATCGACCAGAAGCCGGCCGGCCGGGACCATCGCCCTCGGCTTGTGATACATCCGGCCGTAGGAGAAGTACGAGCGCGAGTCGAGCGTGACGTACCGCCCCGTCCGCGAGAACGTGGCCGGGATCCCGTAGCCCTCGGCCTTTCCGACGAGCCGCTCGGTCCAGGCGTCCGCGTTCGGAAAGAGGAGCACGTCGGGGTCGATCGCCTCGACCAGGCCGAAGAGGTCGCCGAGCAGGGTCGGTTCGTCCCCTTCGAGGCGG
This sequence comes from Methanoregulaceae archaeon, assembly GCA_013331215.1. Lineage (GTDB taxonomy): Archaea > Halobacteriota > Methanomicrobia > Methanomicrobiales > Methanospirillaceae > UBA288 > UBA288 sp11384u. Next base: position 5,843 of record DUGU01000151.1, on the reverse strand, counting down.
CGGGCCCGGCCGTCGACCGTGACCGTGGCTCCGCTCACCCGTCCGGAGCGGACGGGGTCGCCGTCGATCGCGAGGTCCATCACGACCAGGTCCTTGCCGAGCACGGAAGAGAACCGCTCCTCGCCCGGGTCGCTGCAGGGCCAGAGGCCGTGCTCGGCGAGGTGGCGCTGGTCCCGGCGGACGTCGACGTTGTAGCACTGCGCCCCGAACTCTGTCTGTCGGAGGATCGCGGTGGCCACCTCCCGACCGGCCCCGACCCGCCAGCCCGGGCCCTCGCCGTGGATGGTCCGGACCGTGACCGGCTCCGCACCGAACGCCGCATCGAGCGCCTCGACGAGCTCCCAGTGGCGGACGGGGTCGGCGAGGGTGAAGAGGAACGAGGGCGGGCAGGGGGCTCGTTCGACCGCGCCGCCGGGACCCCAGAGCGCGACCTCGTCACGCTCGACCGTCGTGTCGAGGATCCACATGGTCACCTCCAGCCGGCCTCGGCCAGCGTGCGCTGGGCCGGCCGGCCCCGGCGGGAGGCCGCGCCCGGGGACACACTCCGCGGGGGCGGGAGGGCGCCGTAGAGGTAGACGGCCTGATCGGCCGTGCGGACGAGCGCCCGGAGCCCGCGATCGGCTCGTTCGGCATAGAGGAGAACGAGCGACGCCGACGAGAGCTCGCGGAGGGTCCGGCCGACGGCCCAGACCGTCTCCCGCTGCTCGTCCTCGAGCGCCGAGAAGAGCTCGGGGTCGTACTCGACGATCACGATCGTCTGGTGAGCCGCGCGAAGCGCCCCGAGCAGCTGGTGCACGGTCATGCAACTCTGGAGTGCGATTGCGGGGGGACGACGGGGGAGGCGGTGGAGGACCCGGGACGAGACGCCGTAGAGGTAGAGGGTCATGAACCGGTCGAGCTCGGGCCGGGCGAGGAGGGCGAGCAGGGTCTCGGGCGGGGCGACGAGCGCCGTGTACCGGCCCTGCTCGAGGGCGACGCCCGGCGGATCAAGCCAGAGTCGCACCGGGCCTCGCCTCCCTGACGGCCCGTGCGGACGCACCGCGCGGCCAGGGCCGGGGCCGGTGTTTGTCGGGAGTGGCCGGAGCCGGCGTCACCCCTGCGGTGCCGGAAGCCGCACGTTTATGCATGCGGCCTCCCATGTAGTACTGTGGTCCCGTCCGGCCGCCACGCTGGTACCGGGGATGGGTGGAGGGGCCACGTCCGTTTTCAGACGACATCGCCATCACGCCAGATGCGGACCGCCTCCATGGCGACTGCAACGGCCGAGAGGGTATTCGACGTCCGGCTATTTTGAAGGGAGTGCTCGCGGTGTGAAAGTGAACGGCGGGCAGGCTGCTCTGCAGATGCGGCGTTGATCGCGTCCGTACCGTTCGTCCTCGAACGCGTTCACCACGTCCGGCACCAGCCGAAAGACGGAGGAGTCGGCGGTGGTTGAGCCGGCTCGACGCGGGCGCGATAACGAGCGATGGCCGTCACCGGTGCGAGACGGCCCAGAGGTACAGCGACGCCACCGAACCGTACGGCGAATAGCGTCGCCGGTACCGATCGAACTCGTCCCGGCTCAGGGTCGCCAGGCCGTACAGGTTCATCATGCCGCGCCGGATGGCGAGGTCGCCCCAGCTCACGACGTTCGGCCGTCGCAGGGAGAAGAGCAGGTACATCTCGGCCGTCCATCGTCCGATGCCCGGCAGTGCGGTCAGCCTTCCGATTACGTCCTCGTCCGAGAGCGCGGCGAGGCCGGCCAGGTCAAGCTCGCCCTGCGTTACGGCCGCGCCGATGCCCCTGATATACCCGGCCTTTCGGGCAGATAAACCGCACCGCCGGAGCTCCTCGATGGAAGCGGCGGCGATCGTCTCCGGGCGGATCCCCCCGAGCTGCTCCTGCAACCGGTTCCAGATCGCGGCGGCGGCCCGGGACGAGATCTGCTGGCCCACGATGGTATGGACCAGCGCAGTGAACGGATCCGGGATCACCTCCCGTTCGATCGGCCCGATCTCGTCGATGGCGTATCCGAGCCTGCGGTCTTTCTTTCGCAGGTGCTCGAGCTCGGTTCGGCCGTAGGTGAAGAGTTCCATGCTGTCCCTCGGTTCAGTCGGGTCTGGGCGTCCCCGCGCGCGGTCCGATGCACCGGGATGAGCACGGGCGGCGGTGTGAGCGGACGGAGGCAGCTGCGGCGAACGTGCCCGCCCGATCACGCGCTTCGGACACGCCACAGTCGCTGGCTCCGCGCCCGGGAGATGGTGTCGGGGGAACCCTGCGAAGATCGAACGGGTGCGGACATCACCGCCGTCGGAGACGTCCTTCCGCCGATCTGCGCCGACGGCCGAGGATCGTAGAGAGCACCCGATGGAATAAAAAGGAATCCCGGGAGACCTCCGGTTCTCCGAACCGGATTGTTCGAACAGATCGGGAGCTGCACCGGCATCGTTCGCCCATAGAGAGATCTACGGATCGTGCTGTTCATCCTCGCCCTGGGGACACTGATGGGGGCACTCGACAGCACCATCGTCATCCTCGCGTTCCCGACCATCTCGGAGCAGCTCCATTCGGATCTCATCACCACGCTCTGGATCATTCTCATCTATCTCCTCATCGTCGCCGTCGCGACCACGCAGCTGGGTCGCCTCGGGGATATCTACGGGAGATGCCGTATGTTCAACGGCGGATTTGCCCTATTCACCATCGGCTCGCTCTTCTGCGGTTTCTCTCCATCCATATCGGTGCTGATCCTCTCCAGGGGGTGCAGGCATTCGGGGAGCACTGATGCAGGCGAACAGCGGTGCGATCATCGCGGACACCTTTCCGATAGAGAGCCGTGGCACGGCGTACGGGTACAACTCCCTCGGATGGACCTCGGGTGCGATGCTCGGCATCGTACTCGGGGGCGTAATCACCACTTTTGTCGGCTGGGAGTACATCTTCTTCATCAACATTCCCATAGGGATCGCCGCCACCATACTGGGAGTATTGTATATCAGGGATGCCGAACTGATCGACTCGAAACTCGATATCATCGGTATGCTGCTGCTCGGGGCGGGCCTCGCCCTCATCTCGTATGGGGCGGTCGATTTCGTCTCGGTCGGGATCGCGACGAACAGTATCCTCTACTTCGGGACGGGGATCGTCCTGGTGGTCATCTTTGCGTTCTACGAACTGCGCACGCCCACCCCGATGATCGACCCGGGCATATTCCGTGACCGGGTGCTCCGGTATTCAATCCTCGCCGCGTTCTTCATGGCGCTCGGATATATCTCGGTCGTGTTTCTCATCATCATGTACCTGCAGGGGATCAGGGGACTATCTCCCTTTGCCGCCTCGATCCTCCTGATCCCGGGGTACGTCGTCGGGAGCCTGCTCAGCCCTCTCATGGGCCGCCTCTCGGACCGGTACGGCCCCCGTTACATTGCGGTTGCGGGACAGTCGTGATCATGCTCGCGACGCTGCTCTACCTCACCATCCAGGTCGACTCTCCTCTCTGGGTCATCCTGCTCGCATCCGGGGTATCGGGTTGGGAACGGCGATGTTCTTCCCATCGAACAACAGCGCGGTGATGGCGAATGAACGGCCCGGGTCGTACGGCAGCGTCTTGGAAGTGCAGCGGACCGTGTAGAGTGTCGGTATCCTAACGAGCTTCGTCGTTGCCGTATCGGTCGCGGCCGAGTCCATCCCTCGCGACGTCGCGTTCCAGGTCTTTATCGGGACGACGAACCTGGTGGGAGGGGTGAGCGAGGGATTCATCACCGGGATTCATTCCGCGCTCACGGTATCACTGGGGATACTCGCGATAGCCGCGGTCATGTCGTGGTTCAGGGGAGAGGATGCCCGGGCCGCTCGCCAGAAGAAGCGGACCGAATGACCCGGGCAGGCAGCAGGCGGGATGTCGGTCAGGCCCCGTCTTCTTCAGTGTAAGGGCACTCCCTGTCCGTGTCAATTATTCGATCTATGTTCCGCGATTCTTCAGCGCAGCAATCTGAGCTTTGTCGAACGTGATACTCCGGTATGGGTGGCGCATGCAACCGCCCTCGACATGCGTATCGCCGCAATAAGCCCCGGACGGGGATTCGGCGACCGCTCACGAAGATCCCGACCCAGCCTTTGCCGTTTTCATTCCCGTCACGGGCAGGCTCGGTCCCCCGCACTTCGGGAGAGGCCGGGAGTATGTCGGTCCGTTGTCATGAGGCGGAGCATGAAGGTGCCGTCGATACGGTGAAGAAATAGTCCTCTCTTCACGGCGTTTTTCCCTCGAGATGGAAGTAATGGAGAACGCGATGAAATATCGGCGTAACGAAGATCGCCACCGAGACGAGCAGCACGAAACCGCAGTACATTGCATACAGTCCCGCGAAAATCTTTCCTTCGTCTGTAGCGAGGATGTTGACGGGCCCCATACCTCCCATGAGCATCGCTGCATTGAGGAACGAGTCGACGACCCCCATGCCCTCCAATTTCATATATCCCAGAATTCCTATCCCCAATGAGACCGTGACGAGCGCCAGCGATAGCAGCGCAAATTTCACGAGGCGGAGAAAAAACGCCCGCGTCGGAAGGAGTTTCTCTCCATTCTGCTCGAACTCTTTCAGCACCATGACCATATCTCCACATCTGATAGTCCGTCAATTAAAGCCCGCAGTTCGATTTATTCATTCGAGCACCCCTGTCGGGGAATCCCGAATGATGGGTGCACAGAGAGTTTCCGATTGACAGGCCCCCCGGGCCCTGCGGGGAGGGAGGCAGTTCCGGAGAATATAGCACTGTTCGATTACGGTTCGCCACCGTTCGCACTCGGGAGGTGACTTCGGTATGTCAGACCTCAATTTTACCGATCGCAGGACACTGGAGGGTCTCGACCCACCAGCCTAAGCGATCTGCGACATCGTTCCGTTTGCCTGTGGAGGTCCGGCGTCGGCGACGATCCGGTCGATCCCGGGTTTCTAGAAGTATCCTCCGACATCGCGGTTTCGACCCTGATCCCGTTCGCGCACCTTATCTCCGATGTCTCCAGACCTTCCGGGGACTCCGTGGAGCCCGTGCCTCGCCGAAGGGATTCGCACCGCTTCTCCGGACAGTGGCGATGGTACCCCGGCATCGGCCGGGGCAGGGGGCACTGACCGCCGGAATGAATCGCGTCGACCCAATGTTATCAGATGATGGTCACCGATTTCGGTGTGACCGCATCGAGCCCGTTCAGATAAATATATTGTCGGGAATCTGGTACGTCCGTTGCATACAAGGCGGAGCCCGACAGGATATCCTCAAGAGACAGATCAAAGAGACGACCCATGCCCACTTTGAAAAAGAATGGCAGTTTAAGGACAAGGGTATCAAGATCCTCTCGCTCTTCTTCATCGACAGGGTAGACAATTACCGGAAATATGCTGATACCTGCCCGACTTGTGTAACAGTCGAAAAGAAAGAAAATTCTACGTCGGAAGATTGTAATGGTTTGAAAATAGAGCAATTATAATAAGGGGGCAAGGGAGATGACCGATAAAGAAAAAAATCTGATTAATCCCGCTTCTTCAGGATCATTAGGTGCATTTTTTGAAACACGGGTCCAGGCTGCATTTGTAGTCTTCATGTTAACGAGCAGGATTTCACCTTGTTTACCCCAATGGCCTATTCAAAAAATAAAACTACAAGGACGTTATGCGGGGTTCAATATTGATGATTTCATTGTATTTACAAAAGATGAATCTACAGGTCAAGAAGCAAAACTTTTAGCTCAAATTAAACGTTCAATAACAATAACAGAAGAAAATGATACGTTTAAAGAGGTAATTCAAGCAGCTTGGACGGATTTTAATAATCCTGATATTTTTAGGGTATAGTGTCATTTCAACCCC